>NZ_JAHKQZ010000004.1:0-287321 GCF_019345585.1 Shewanella sp. NKUCC05_KAH | reverse complement strand
GATGCAAATAGAAGAAACCTTTAGAGATTTAAAAAGTCCCGCTTATGGCTTTGGTTTACGTCATAGCAGAACACGTTACGCGGCGAGGATGGATATACTGCTATTGATAGCGTTATTGGTGCAACTGGCATTTTGGTGGGTAGGATTATATGGGGAAACACAGCAATTACAGCGGCACTTCCAAGCAAACACGATAAAGAAAAGGAATGTACTATCAACAATCAGGATGGGCAAAGAACTGCTGCGGCGACGGCATGATTACCCCATATCAGCAGATAATTTGCTTTGTGCTGCGAAGAAACTAACTGAACTCTCATTAACTCATGGTTGTTGGGGTTATGAATTATGAGGGGATCCTACAGTACAGGGCTCCAAAGTAAGTTATTGGGGCAGATACAGTTAGTGCAAATAGGCAGCCAATACCTCAACACTGGGGGCAGTTTTACACTGACCAGTGGCATTATTGCCGATGTCCCAGTAAAAGATGGCATCAGTGCCGCCACAATCAATGGCGCACTTGAGCATTTTGTTACCGCCGTCGCGGGTGAATTACCTGCGCAGCAGCGGATAAACATTGTCAGCCCAACGGTATTAAGCGAGTCATTAGCGAGCTATCAGGACTATTTTCCCGGTTTTAGTGCAATCAATGCCGACATATTAGCCAAGGTTTATTTGCGCTCAGTCATGGGCAGAGAAAACGGCCGAGTGCTGAAAGCCTTTTCCAGCTGCGGCACAGTGTCCTAACAGCAGTGTCCTAACAGCAGTGTCCTAACAGCAGTGTCCTAACAGGACAACCGAACCTTGTAACGCAAGGCGCGTAATCAGTCACAGTTAAAGTCTTGAGCGTTGCGCTGGGATTGCCTACAATAGCGCACGCTTTTTCACTATAGACAACGACAGATCACGACCATGACCGACACAACATCATTACCTGCTTTACCGGATCGCCTTTCCGTTAACCCACGCAGCCCACACCATGTGGCAGAAATTTTCGAGCACGATATCGGTATTAAGCTCAACGGCAAAGAGCGTTTTGATGTCGAAGAATATTGCATCAGTGAAGGTTGGGTAAAAGTGCCAAGCAAATCCTTAGACCGTCGCGGCCAACCTCTTTTGCTCACAGTAAAAGGCACAGTTGAAGCCTTTTATCGTTAAGCTTTAGCGCAAAGAGCAGGATCATAACAACGGCCAATCTAATTGGCCGTTTTTGTTTGCCCAGCAGCAAATGATACTAATTCAATACTACTTGCTGAAACGGCACCAGTGCAGTGAACGACTATTCGGAACAGCTATCTAGTCGGTTTTTGGCGAAATGGATTAAATCAAATAGCATTATGCATGCCTACTTATTTGAATATCATTAAGTTTATTTGGGGATTCACGAGAGAAAGCGTTAGAGAGAGGAGAAATAGTTGATGTCTCGGTAACTCCAATATATAAAGGTCCTTCCAGAATACTGGCAGGTATAACAGTGAATGCTCAAGGTAGTGGTGGTTTCTTTGAAAGCATTACTCTTCTTAATCCTCGTGGAATGTAGATCATGACCCTATCTGTATTAAATAGCATTTTAGTTCCCCCTAACATCCCTAATGAATCTGGGATTGGTAACGTTTGGCCTTCTATAGATGAAGGTCTTTGTTTTCCCAGTGATTACATTGCGTTTATTAATCGTTATGGCACAGGAAGAATTGCCGATTTTATAGCGATATTCAATCCATTTACTACGAATTGTGACCTTGATTTTTTTGAGCAGAAGAAATCAATCATTGAGGATTTCAATTACCTTAATAATGAAGACCCAGAGTATTTTAAATATAACCTCTATCCAGAAATTAATGGCCTTTTACCAATAGGCGTAACGGATAATGGTGATTGCATATTTTGGGTTGTTTCCGATCTGAAAGACAGTGAGACATGGGGCACTGCAATAATCGCATCTAGATCGCCAGATGTAGAATATTTTGATGAAAATATAACCTCTCTATTGACTGGTTTATTGTTAAGAAAAATAAGATCAGGATCATTACCTAATAGTTTCCCTCCTAAAAAAGTTACCTTTGAAAAAATTTAAACAAAAAATAAATGGTCATCCGCAATAAATCATGGACCGCCACGGCCAACCACTGCTACTCACAGTAAAAGGCACAGTTGAAGCCTTTTATCGTTAAGCTTGCAAAGAGCTAGATCATAAAAACGGCCAATTAATATTGGCCGTTTTTGTTTGCCTATTCAACTTCTGCGGCTAAACCATAGGCCTGGTAAATCTGTTTTACACGGCCCGATGCAGCCATATCAAGCAGCGCCCGATTAAGTTCATCGAAAATAGCAGCATGGGTAGAGTTACGGGACATACCAAAATAATGTTCGATCCGATTCGACTGACGGTAATCGGCATAGCTAAAACGATCGTAACCGAGCTGCTTGAAGGCATTCTCAATGGCGGCACGATCGAGCACCACCATAGTGTCAAAACGCCCCATGATAAACATGCGAGCCATGTTTTCATCATCGGTAGACTCAATTTTACGTAGCGCGGGATCCGTATTAAAACGCTCAAAATAAACTGTGCCCCGTTTAACCCCTACAGTAAGCTGATACAAATCCTCATAGGACTTAATCCGTCCTTCCTCGCCGGCTTTTACGAGAAACAAAATATCGCGAGTCTGAGTGCCGATAGGACCAAGAAACCGTACAAATGCCTCTCGCTCTTCGTCTCGTATCGTGCGCGGCACAATGTCGACCGTGCCTACCCGCAACTCATGAATGCTGCGAGCAAAAGGACGCGCGCTCCATTCGACGCGATAACCGACCTTAGCCGCCGCTTCCTCAAGAATATCCTTTAACGGACTCGTCATAGTATTAGTTCGCTCATCAAGCACCATCTCAGGAGGACGATGCCGAAAATCGGCACGCAACACGTTAGAAAAAGTAGCCGATTGAACCTCAGCGGCGACAATGATGCCCGCGAAAAATCCACAACCAAGCACACACAAAATTGCGTAAACAGAAGGCAATGAAACAAGGATACTTTTAAAATACATAGAGATACCCGCAAATTTATATGTTGCATTTAGCATAACTCAAAAAATCGAAAACTAAAGTGCATAAAACATTAAAATAAATGGCCATCCATAATGAATCCTTAGACCGTCGCGGCCAACCTCTTTTACTTGCAGTAAAAGGCACAGTTGAAGCGTTTTATCGTTAAGATGTATGCGTACTGATAATATCGGTACGACTGTTGATGTAGTGGCTAACAAGATGTGACCACTACACTCAAAGACTCATTATTTTTGGCATAAAAGTACTAGCAGCTAACGGATATGTACTTAGCAAGTTACAATGACAATACTAAACAAGGATGTAATGATGAATTCGAATCAATTAATACTTATCGGGCTGGGTTTGGCGATTATCATTTTCGTGCCGCTACTCTTACGCATTTTCACTAATCTGCTTATCCCATCTTCAGATAATAACTATCGCTACCGTAAACAAGACGCCCTATTTTCCAGTGCTGAACGCTCCTTTCTCGGGATATTAGATCAAGCTGTAGGCGAACAATTCCGAGTTTTGGGCAAAGTGCGTATCGCCGACGTTATCACCCCAGAAAAAGGCATGAACCGCAAACACTGGCAAATTGCCTTTAATAGAATTTCAGCCAAGCACTTCGATTACTTACTCTGCGACAAAAATACACTTGAAGTTATCGCCGCCATCGAACTCGACGATAAAAGCCATAAGCAAACACGTACTCAGCAACGCGACCTCTTCATCGAGCAAGCCTGCGAAAGCGCCAAACTGCCATTAATCCGCTTCGATGCCAAACGCAGCTATCAGCTAGCGCTTATTCGCAGCACTATACATGCAGCCTTACCAGCAAAAACTCACGCTGCTGAAGAGTCGCCAATCATACTGACCGCGGACTAAACATAAACTAAATCCATGAACACTACATATCCTGAGTTTGAGGATGTTAAGCTTGACTCGATTTTTTACCCTTATGCTGCTTTTTGAATTCATGTACATCATGTAAGCGGGCAGCGCTTACTCGTCTAACAGCGCTTGAGATTTAAAGCGGCCTTCCCCAAACGCACCTTTAATACTTGTCTTCACGATTGGCCTTGCGAGCAATTTCTTCAATAAAACAAAGCATAAGCTAGCTAATACTACTTAGCAGCTCATTCTACTCAGCGAGCAACACGTCAAGTAACATGATTTCACCACAGTTCAAAGTATCAGCATTATTCGGGCAATTTAAAAGCGGTGCTAAAAAATGCAAAAAGATGTGGCTTTACTGGCTTAAATTACAACTGACTCAATTGACTCATGGAGGTAAAGCAGCTTTGACTGGCTTACCTCCATATTATTGATTATTTAGAGATATTTAACCAAAATATCTTACTCGCCGACTATTCGCCTGTTAATGACGATTAAAAAAACCTGTTTCAATAATCTTATCCGCAAAAACTTTATGCACGGCAGTCGTTGGATGAGTGATCCCCCAAAACAGATACTTATCAGAGCCATAGTAGGCACAATCTTTTGTTAAGCTGTGTGACAACAAATAATCCTTACTACTATCTCTATTGATATCTAAGCAAGCATCTGTGACATTAACAAAACCATACTCTTTAGGATTTTGAATAATTTCATCGAAGATAGAATGAGCATCAAACAACACTAGATCTATACCTTTTGCTTGATAGAACAGAGCCTGCTGTTTAATAAAACCATTGAACTCTTCAATTTTTGATTTTATTTTTACAATGTTTTCTTGAGTAGAATACTTGAACTGTGGTGCGCGCGTAGCATCGGGCAACGTGAATAAAATAATATGCTTAGCTCCGCCTTCATCAACTAAACGTTTCAACCCATCACTTAAATTCTGACTCACATCTTTAACCTCACGATCATAATTCATAAAATCATTAAGGCCAATTTCAAGTGTAAATAACGTATTTGCAGGCTGGTAATTTTCAGCCTTTTTTAAATAATGAAAATAGGATTGTATTTGATGACCTAAACCGGGAATAATCTTATATTCATCAATACCTGCGGCCCCGCCAACAGACCAATTATACAGAGGAATATTCTGCGATTTAGCTAAATATTCCGGCCATACAAATCCATTAGAAAAATGCCCTAAAAACCAAGAGTTAGGATTTGGAAATCGCCACTCAGAACCATTAAATAGATTTCCCGTATCAGACAAACTATCACCAAATGCGATAATTTTATTAATTTTATTCCCTTGATCCGCCTTATCTTGCGTCCAGATAGTCTGATTAAATGATAATTTTTCATTAGCAGCAAAGAAGGTAATGTCTGCGACTTCATTGTTTGAAACCCCTAATGTATCGACACACCGTTGCATGATTTCATCTTGTGACGTCTCTGTATAAAACATATTTTTACCCGAAAGCTTATGTCTCCAAGCGCCTTGAATAGAATAATATTCATCACTGTCCTTTTGCTTTGCCCACCTATGTTCAGTTGCAGGATTATTATGCGTTTGATCTAATCGATACCAACAACGAATATAAGTATGACTGTGACCAGCTTCCAAATGGTTATCTGGACCATCTGTCTCATCTATATCATCTATCTCATCGATATCCGCAGATCTAAGCGTTTCCAATATGCTAGTTTGGCTCTCCATATCATCCCTAAACGTTTCATTAGCAGCCCAAGCAGCTGAAAAAGGTAGGGTTAATGAAAAAAATAATAAAGCCTTATTCATACATTTCCTTAACAAAAATAAAATCAACACACATAAATTGGCCATAAAATTAAAATTGAGAAACCTAGTAATTCAATAGACTAATAAGTTGTTTCACAGCCAATATCAGAATAAATATTAAGTATGGGAGAATAATGATAAAAAACTCAAAAAAATATTATAATTAGTATGTTGACACTTGAAACTGGTCCGATGAGGTGATATAAAATATCCTTACTACGGGCAGTTATTTCCATGAAGTGCTTAATCTTGTTTAACACTTGTGTAGATCTGCAAGTTTAGTAAGGAAAAATATCAGAATCTAAAAACGCGACGCGACAAATGATGCCTATCAGATCTTTTCCCCAGAGTAACTTGTATACAAGTTGTTATTTAAAATACGTTTTTGTGATAAACATCATTGATTAAACCGTATAGAGCGGGTTAAAGTGTGACCACAAAGTAAAAAGTGTGACCACTCAGGAAAATACAGGGCAAACTCGAACTCAATCATCGAGCACGCCATTTAGGGAAGAAGAAGCAAATCAGCAATGTGCGCCCAAACTCTAAGCAGACAAGTCTGCCACCACTTTCCAAAATAATAAGTACATTTTATTAGCGGGTTATGTCATCGGGTTAACTATTGACTCGCATTACTTCAGGGACGTAAATGACCGATTTCAGCAGCATTCTTTTATCCTACGGGATACTTCTCTCTGGCCTTCTTGTCACAGTGGGTGTGATGTATGTGTTGCTCAAACATCGCGATGCAACCGTCAAGTTGCCCGTTGATCGTGAGCAACTGACCCGTATCCCCGCCTATAGCTTACAAGAGCAAATCCATGATCTGCAATTAGATTTAATCGGCTGCATGATGATGGGACTATTGATTGTTTGCCTTCCATTTGCCGCCAGCAGCATCCAAGCGCATATCACAGTCGGAAAATTCCCTTGGTTGTTCGCCTTAACAGGTTTAATAGGAGTAATTTACTTCGGCATTAAAACCTGGAAACTCTTTTCCAAACTCATCAAATTACGCCTCGGCCATACCGCAGAAATCGCCACAGCCAATGAGCTCATAGGCTTACAAGCATTGGGTTATCAAGTATTTCACGATATCCAAGCCGACGGCTTTAACATCGACCATCTCGCCGTTGGCAAAAATGGCGTATTCGCCATTGAAACCAAAGGCCGCCATAAACGGAACAAAGACCTACTCCAAACCAATGGCAATGGCTCAAGCTCTGGCAAAAAAGGCTATCAAGTATTTTACAAAGACGGGCGCTTAAACTTCCCCTCGTGGACAGAAACCAAGCCAATCGAACAAGCCGAACGTCAGGCCAAGTGGGTCAGTCAATGGTTAACCAAAGCAACAGGCACACCAGTAACCTCAACCCCAGTCCTAGTATTCCCCGGCTGGTATGTCACCAGTCAATCAAAACCACCGTTCCCGATCCTCAACCACAAACAATTAGTCGGAACGATCCCAAAACTGAAAACCCAAGATCTTACCCAGCAACAAGTCGACACCATCATCTACCAAGTCGCCCAAAGATGCCTGAGTAAAAGCGAAGTCGGGAAATAAGTAAATTCGAGGAGATTAAAGACAATGATCCAAAAAATACAACAACTTAACGAGAGAAATTACGCCTTAATACTAAATAAAGCCCAATAATTGCGACTACGATTAACCTAATATATAAATGGAGGTTATTTATGAAAGTTCCATCTATTATAAATAACGATGAACTTGAGATTTTATATGAAAAACTAGGAGATGATGTAATGAATCTCCCCCAGAGCTTTAAGAAGTTACGTTTAGGATTACTACCTAGAATTTGTCAATTATTTATTACCTCAATGAAGTTTAACCCTAATAAAAAGATAAAATTTTTTCAGTTTGAATCATCTAAAGAAACCGCTGTAAAAGAATTACTTGATTCTCCACATAGCCTAACAGCGTTATTAATGTCTGATAATGTTTATGAGAAAGATGATATTGAAGATGGACAAAAAATTGCCGTAGAACTTAAATCTAAAATAAATCTAGATATACAATCTCGCCTGAACAAGTCAATTTATAGAACAGGCCAATGTGTACAATTATTTGCTGTTGACCATTCAATAAAAAAATATGCCTATCCTAGTTGTTTCTATACTTCTGAGGGAAATAACGCTTTAAGACAAAGTCAGTTTTACACTAATTTATTGAATAGAATTATTGAGTTAACACCAACAACACAAACAACCGTTTGTGAAGAACACATCAAAGACTTGGGCCAAATCTTATACGAACTTATCGAAAATACTGAACAACATGCAAAGCATGAAATAAATACAGGAAGAACCAACAAGTCTGTCAGAGGACTCGTTATTGAATACAAATTGATCAGTAAAGAGCAAGAATCTGCAAGTATTGGAGGTACTAATTCAGCGATAACTCAATATCTTGAAGGTATTCGAAGTTTTAATAGAACAGTGCACATATTGGAGATTTCAATTTTTGACAGCGGCGAAGGTATTTTCAAATCCCTTTCATCTGAAAATAAATTTGATATAAGTATTGAAGATGAAGTTAAAGTTGTAGAAAACTCATTTTCCAAAGGAACAACTTCAAAAGCTGATTCTCAAGGATATGGTAGAGGGTTGTTTAATGTACGCAGTATTTTAAATAAACAAAAGGGGTTTATATCATTAAGAACAGGAAGAATTGGCGTGTACCATGATTTTAATTTACATCCGGTTATAGAGTCTGAAAAAGAATCTTTATCTCTATACGATGAAGTTAGCAAGTTAAATAAAAACTATCACAAACAGGCTTCTGTAGAAGGTTTAGCTTGTAGCATTTTGGTGCCTTTACGATGAAAAATTTCTACTTTTACCAAACGGACATTAACGTAAACAGACCTAATGTTATGGTTTGTTTTTACTCAGGTGATATTTTCTCCACAGAGGAATTTTTTAACGAGGTAGTCACAAAGTTTAAATCTTCTATTTTTATTAGAGATATAATATTTATCACACAAGAGTTTAACAAAGAAGAAATAACCAAAAAACTCCTGAACAAAAAATCACAAGAAACAATAAAAGATAGAATAAATAGTTTTCAAACACTTGAATTCCACACTTGCTTTGTCAAACGTGACGGTAGTCTTGATTTAAATACTTTTGACAGTTCTTCATGTAGTATAAAAAAATCTGAAATGATAAAGATTATTGATTTCGGGCTATATGACATAATAAAAAACAGAAATCTAATTATTGAAGCTCACTCCAATATTCACTTCATAAAACCATCAGGAAAACACACAAGCAAATTTATTGATGTAAAAAACATTCTTGAGTCTTCAGCTGAAATTGCATTTATTGCAACGAGCATTTTAAAGCTGTTACCTAGTGAAATAAATAAAATTTATGTAGATACATCAGGAATTTACCCATTAGCTTACGAAATATGCAACATAATAAAGGCTTTTGAAAAAAGTTCAAGAATAATCCCAATTGACTCCTTCGGGAGTTATGGAGGAATAGAAGATTATAATTTTAGCTCTGATGAAAAAACACTTATATTAATATCTGCATCTACAAGTAATAATTTATATGAAAAATTAAAGAGAAATAGCTATCTAGAGCAGGCATCAATTGTTTCCATAATAATGGCACAAATAAATATCAATAAACAAAATGTTCTAATTGAGTTCGAAAAATTTAAAGAAAAATTCTGTAAATCATACTTCCAACACTTTCAATCATACAATGAAATTGAATGCCCAATGTGTTTAAGGGAGTATTCAATTCCAATTGCATTAGATAAAAGCAAATTTATTTTTGAGGCACCTAGAACCGAAGCTTACTTGCCTTTATCTGTAGATTCAGATGAAAACCTAAGAGATTTAATTCACAAATATAAAGATCTTGATGCTTTCCGCTGCTTGTTTGATGGTGTCGATGGAACAAAAACACCAACACCTGAATACTTCATAGATGTAAGTAAAATCATTAAAAATAAAGAATTTGAAAATCTGTTGGTAAGCAAAATTCACCGCTCTTTCCCTTTAAATACTGACTGCATTATTCATTGCAAAGATCAAGGTGCCAAAGAGTTAGCAACGCTTATTAAGAATAAAATTTCAGAATTAAATCTACATGTCGACTTATATGATGGAATGGCCCCTGAAGATAAAACACCTAATAAAGGAATAATTGTTGTTGCAGGCTCTATAGAATCGGGAAAGTCTCTTCTAAACATTAGCAGAGCATTAAGAAAATTTAACAATTTGCCAATTACTTATATAGTAGGGTTTGCTAAGTACAATAGTGATAATGAGTTTGGTAAATTACAAAAAGATTTAACATTTTCAGAAGGTCCATGTGGTCCACATCAATTTCATTTCATAGAAAAAATTCTTTTACCAATTAATGAACACAAGGAAAACAGTTGGGAAAAAGAGATTGAAGTTCTAAAGTTATTAACGGAGAAATATAAAAACAACTCAGATTTAAAGCCAATAATAGAACAGCGCCTCATTCAGATAAAAGGGGCTTCATCAATTAATACAGGAGGATTAGGAGAGCATATTTTCCTAAAATCACCTGCAGGCAAAGACTTAGTATTGGGTAAAACCTTTGCATTCTGGAACAAAGGCGATAATGATCATGAGTTTAAGCACCAATCTACTGTATATTTTACTATATCTTCTGTCTTACAACGTTTAAGAACAAAAGCTAAAAATAATGGAACAATTCCTCTAGGCTCCGGATACATTATTAGACAGTTAGATCCACTGTTATTTGATAGATTCAATGAAGGTATTATCCAAGCTAGCGTATTAAGATCAGCAAAACCTAGAGAGCTTGATTATAGCGCAGATGACGCTAAAAGTAGGATTATTGGTTCTTTAATAGAAAGAATGCTCAAATTACCTGAAACGGAAGAGTCAACTGGTTTACCGGAAATATTATTAGCTTTGTGCACTAGAAAACTGCAAATAAAGAAAGATCATCTACTTGGTTTTGACACTCATTCTCTAGATAAGGTTAAACATCCTATGTCCTGGATGCTGGTTGAGTATGTTAAACAACTACTACTAAATGGCAATACTGACCAAGGAGTTCTAAAAACTGAATCAGTTACCTTTTAACCAAATGTTTATTAAAAAGCGAACCATTATTTCGCTTTTTAAGGAATAAATGGCCATCCATAATAAATCAACAACATAACCTGCTTGTGGCTTGCCTACGTCGGCAATGGCTAAAATTGCTTAAACGAGAGCCATCAAACGTGGCAAGGAGTGCATCTGAGATAATAAATTGAGCTAATTCGTTCAATTTTTTTGTATTTCGGACGCTCAAGGTAAAATGATTAGTACTATTTTCATTAAGTTTTAACGGACAAAATGCCAACTTGAGAATGGGACATTAAGTGAGGAATTAAAATTGAATAAAGAAACAAAAACAAGCTTCGTCAATAGAACCTTAGGACTGTCTTTAGGGTCAACTCAAGGAGGGTACTCATATTGTAGTGACGCAAAGATGCAAGTTCTATTTAGTTTAGGCGCCCAGAATGGTGACACCATTCTAAGCCCTAACTGGTCAGCGAATAGTTATGCTCGAGCAATTAAACATATAAAAAAAATATCTGATGAAGGGTATGAGCTTTTAGTCTTTAGGGTATGGACTAAGAAGAACAGCAAAGGTGAAACGAGAACTGTTGGATTTGACCCTGTTACCGAGAAAAGGAAGCTAATAGATGTCGATGGTAAAACATTTAGAGCTGTTCCTTTAGATTATGAAGAATCAGAACCTAGCAATAACACTCGCGCCCAACGCAAAAATCAGACAATAGATAGGATCATACGTGACACCAAGATTTCAAAAAAAATCAAAAATTTGTATCAGAATTCATGTCAAGTATGTGGGGTTAAGCTAGTCACCCCTGACGGGGATTATTCTGAAGGGGCTCACATCATTCCCTTAGGTGCACCACATCACGGGCCTGACAAGGAATCGAATATCTTGTGCTTATGTCCAAATCATCACGTTCTATTAGATAAACTTTCTATTACGTTCGCTGCCGACGGACAAGTTAGCGGAAATGAAGGTCATAAAATGACATTGTTGCATGACATTTCTGAAACTAGCATTCGTTGGCATAACACCATGTATTTAAATGCAAAAAAAGTGTAATGGCAAACATGCCTCTTCACTCAATGGTTACACCAGAACTGGCATTGTTGCACCAGTGACCTTCTAAAACAGGATGTTTTAGTAGAGCCTACAGGGATGTATCTACGGCGAGTCACTGGTGTAACAGTGCGAAAGCCTGCGGCAGGCAATTGGGGAATACAGTTGCCAGAAGCCACAAAATTGGCCCATTCGCACCACTAAGCTCATCAGAGAGAATACGCATAAAACAAAAAAGCGACCCTAAGGTCGCTTTTTTATGTCCATAATTGCGTTGCTGGCGAAGCTAATGCAAGGCGGATTGAAAGCTTTCGCGCGGAGTTGACTCCTGTCAATGAGCACGAAAGCTGAGATTCAACGCCGCAGTAGCTAGCCTAAGCAGCAATTATTACTCGTAGTCTGATAATGGTGCACACGAACACATTAGGTTACGGTCGCCATAGACATCGTCAATACGATTCACGGTTGGCCAGAACTTGTTAGTGCGTACTGCTGCACTTGGGAACACGGCCACTTCACGGCTGTATGGACGCGTATCAAACTCTGGGTCCATGATATCGGCCATAGTGTGCGGTGCGTTGTGCAGCGGGTTGTTGTCCGCAGGCCATTCGCCCGATTCCACTTTGGCGATTTCAGCACGAATTGACACCATAGCGTCGATGAAACGATCGAGTTCCACCTTAGACTCAGATTCCGTTGGCTCAATCATCAGGGTTCCCGCAACAGGGAAGCTCATGGTTGGAGCGTGGAAACCGTAGTCATTCAAACGCTTAGCGATATCCATTTCGGTCACGCCTGAAGCTTCTTTCAGTGGACGTAGGTCGATAATACATTCGTGCGCCACGCGATCATTACGGCCACGGAACAATACTGGGTAGTGCTCAGACAGCTTCTTCATCACGTAGTTAGCGTTTAACAGCGCAGTTTGGGTCGACTTTTTCAGGCCCTTTGAACCAAGCAGCTTAATGTACATCCAGCTGATCGGCAGAATGCCTGCGCTACCGTAAGGTGCGGCTGATACGGCGCCATTGTTGTCGCTCACGCGGCCCGGTTTAACCACAACGTGACCCGCAACAAATGGGGCTAAGTGTGATTTCACGCCGATAGGGCCCATACCTGGACCACCGCCGCCGTGTGGAATCGCGAAGGTTTTGTGCAGGTTAAGGTGTGATACGTCTGCACCGATAAAGCCAGGAGACGTTAAGCCGACCTGAGCGTTCATGTTGGCGCCATCTAAGTACACTTGACCGCCGTGCTGATGCACTATGTTGCAGATTTCGCGGATAGATTCTTCATACACACCGTGGGTCGATGGGTAAGTGATCATGATGCAAGACAAGTTTTCAGCCACTTCGGCAGCTTTCGTCTTCAGATCTTCTAAATCGACGTTACCTTGCTTATCACAGGCCGTCACCACCACTTGCATACCGGCTAATTGTGCCGATGCAGGGTTAGTACCGTGGGCAGATTGCGGGATCAAACAGATGTTTCTGTGCGCATCGCCGCGTGACTCATGGTATTTCTTGATGGCTAACAAGCCAGCGTATTCACCTTGAGCGCCAGAGTTAGGTTGGATACACACAGCGTCGTAGCCTGTGATGTTCACTAACCAAGTCGACAACTCTTCAATCAACTGAGTAAAGCCTTTAGCTTGATCCAGTGGGCTGAATGGGTGCATGTTGGCAAATTCTGGCCAGCTCACAGGGAGCATTTCAACCGCTGCATTTAACTTCATGGTGCAAGAGCCCAGTGAAATCATTGAGTAGTTAAGTGCTAAGTCTTTGCTTTCGAGACGTTTGATATAACGCATCATCTCGGTTTCGCTTTGATAGCGATTGAAGGTTGGGTGGCTTAAAATCGCATCTTGGCGCACGAGTGCCACCGGAATCGATTGGCTACCTTGGCTGACGATTTGCGCATCTAACGCGGCAACATCTAAACCATGGCCGGCACCTAAGATCACATCGAACAAGGCTTCGATATCTGTTCGCAACGTGGTTTCGTCTAAGCTCACGCCCACAATACCATCGGCATCGAAACGTAGATTCATTTCAGCAGCCAGTGCGCGTGCATTGACGGCAGCAACATCTAAGCCTTTGATGCTAACAGTATCAAACCAAGTGCTGTTGACTAAGTTCACGCCCTTCGCTTTTAAGCCTGTCGCTAAAATATCGGCGAAACGGTGAATGCGTGACGCGATAGTTTTCAGACCATCTGGGCCGTGGAATACGGCGTAGAAAGACGCCATATTCGCTAACAGAATTTGTGCAGTACAAATGTTTGAGTTGGCTTTTTCGCGGCGGATATGTTGCTCACGAGTTTGCATTGCCATACGCAGTGCGCGGTTACCACGGGCGTCTTTTGACACACCAATGATGCGGCCAGGCATAGAACGTTTGTGCTCATCACGGGCAACGAAGAAGGCCGCGTGTGGACCACCAAAGCCCATTGGCACGCCAAAACGCTGCGCACTACCAAATACCACATCGGCGCCCATAGCGCCCGGTGATTTCAGTAATACCAAGGACATAATGTCGGCGGCGACAGTCACAACCACATTCTTCGCACGCAGAGTTGCGAATAATTCAGTGAAGTCAGTGATTTGACCAAAACGGTTAGTATATTGGAACAAAGCACCAAACAGCTCATGGTTAACGGCCTCAGATGCTGGGCCAACCACCACTTCAAAACCAAAACACTCAGCGCGGGTTTTCACTACGTCTAAGGTTTGCGGGAACACATCATCGGCAACGAAGAAGATATTGGCTTTTTTTGCTTTAGAAACACGCTTTGCCAGCGCCATCGCTTCAGCAGCAGCAGTTGCTTCATCTAACAAAGAAGCAGAAGCCAAATCTAAACCCGTTAAATCCATCGACACTTGTTGGAAGTTTAGAATGGCTTCTAAACGGCCTTGGGCGATTTCTGGCTGATATGGCGTATAAGCCGTGTACCAACCTGGGTTTTCAAATACGTTACGCAGGATCACGTTTGGCACTTGAGTGCCGTAGTAACCCATGCCGATATAGCTCTTAAATACTTGGTTTTGTTTCGCTAAACCACGAATGTAAGCAATACCTTCGGCTTCGCCGCAGGAATCACCAATGCTCAAGTCTTGGCTTAAACGGATCGACTCAGGCACAATTTGCGCGGTCAGATCGTCCAGAGACTCAGCACCAACATAGTTCAGCATGGCTTGCTGTTGGCTGCTATCTGGGCCGATATGACGACGTAGGAATAAATCGTGCTGTTCTAACTGAGTGAGGGTTTGCTTGGTCATGATAAACCTTGTTCCAGATTTGCCGAAATTCAGAACTGTAGGGTACTGATTAACGGACTGTTGTTATGTCAATCTTGTGCTAAAACAAACGAAGCCCCTTAGGGCTTCGTTAGCGTCGACGATTATTCTTCGTCGATGACAGCTTGGTAGCCTTCAGCATCCAGCAGAGCGTCGACTTCTGATTCGTCAGAAGGCATTACGCGGAAGAACCAGCCTTCGCCGTAAGCACTGCTGTTAACGAGTTCTGGCGAATCTTCCAGCGCTTCGTTCACGGCAATCACTTCGCCAGAAATAGGGGCATAAATGTCAGACGCCGCTTTTACTGATTCAGCTACAGCACAATCTTCACCCGCAGTCACAGTGTCGCCAACTTCTGGGAGTTCAACGAAAACCATGTCACCTAACAGCTCTTGGGCGTGCTCAGTGATACCTACTGTGTAGCTACCGTCTTCTTCCTTGCGGATCCATTCGTGTGAAGAGGCGTATTTCAGTTCTGTCGGAATATTGCTCATTGTTCTTGTTCCTTGTTCCGTTTTTTTAAAATGCTTGTTTACCGTTGCGCACAAAGTTTGGCGCCACTACTCTAACAGCCACACGTTTTTTACGCATTTCGACTTCCGCAGTATCCCCAATCGAGCTAGGAACACGTGCCATCGCAATAGAATAGCCCAATGTTGGCGAGAAAGTCCCGCTGGTGATCACGCCTTGTTGCTCTACACCAGCTGCGTCGGTGAAAAATACTGGCATATCATGGCGTAACACGCCCTTTTCTTCCATCACTAGACCAACAAGTTTGCTGGTTCCGGCATCGCGAAGTGTTTCGAGGGCTTTACGGCCAATGAAGTCACGGTCGTTTGGTTCCCATGCAATAGTCCAGCCCATGTTGGCGGCCAATGGGTTGATGGTTTCGTCCATGTCTAAGCCGTAAAGGTTCATACCGGCTTCGAGACGCAGTGTGTCACGGGCACCGAGACCACAAGGTTTAACCCCTTGATCTAACAATACTTGCCACAAGGCTTGAGCTTCATTTTCTGGGACGATAATTTCGTAGCCCGCTTCGCCTGTGTAACCCGTAGTCGCAATAAACAGTGAGCCTGCTTGCTTACCGAAGAAAGGTTTCATGCCTTCGATGGCGGCGTTTTGCTCGGCACTGAACACGGCAGCGGCTTTCGCTTTTGCGTTAGGACCTTGAACGGCAATCATCGCCAGCTCAGGACGCTCAGTCACAGTGACATCAAAACCTTGGGATTGCTTGGCGATCCAAGCGAGATCTTTTTCGCGGGTCGCTGAGTTCACTACCACGCGGTAGTTAGTGTCAGTGAGGTAATAAGTGATGAGGTCGTCGATGATACCAGCATTGTCATCTAACATGCCGCTGTATAAGGCTTTACCTGGCACTTTAAGTCTAGCCACATCGTTCGCCAGCAACTTACGTAGAAATGCACCAGCGTCGCTACCTATCACATCAACCACAGTCATGTGGGATACGTCGAACATACCCGCGTCTTGACGCACCGCGTTGTGTTCTTCGATTTGTGAGCCATAGTTGAGGGGCATATCCCAACCGTGGAAGTCGACCATCTTAGCGTTTGATTCTAAGTGCTTGTTAAACAGAATAGTTTTGTTAGCCATTGTTATCCCTTTTTGCGGCCTTTTTCAGGTCTCTGCCTAGTGTAGGGTGTAGATACTAGGGTCTAAAATGCGGCGAAATTATACCTTGCGTCACAAATTTGTATACAGGAGATTTTTCTAATCCGAAGCCATTGTCATTAGATTTTCTCATCTTCAACATGTAATTTTTTTACATGCGAAGGCCAGATTTGCGCAGCTTGCAGTCAATATGCTGATATTAGCGGCAATTCTGATCACATTAGCGCAACCTAGGCTAACGGCACAACTTAGGCAGTGCCGACTTATTGCCCATGGCCTGTTGTATGAACACTGTTTTCAGCCCAGCGACATTATCAACGAGATTTAATCCCAGATCGCGAATCGCCTTTTTGACTGGGTTTGAACCTTCGAATAGGCGTTTAAAGCCCTCCATCGCCGCGATCATCTCCATTGCATCGGCTTTGCGCCAACGTTCAAGTGCACGCAGCTGCGCATAATCGCCGATATCTTTACCCGCTTGCTGTAATTCGCTGATCACTTCGATAATGCTGGCCGCATCTAAAAAGCCGAGGTTCACCCCTTGGCCAGCCAGCGGATGAATAGTATGGGCTGCATCACCTGCCAACACTAAACGGTGACGGGCAAAATGGCGGGCGTAGCGCATCCGTAATGGGAAGGCTTGGCGCTCGCTTTCCAGCTTGCAAATCCCTAAACGACCGTCGAAAGCCGCGGTTAAGTTGCGCTCAAATTGCACTTTATCCATTGCCAATAACTCAGTGGCGCGCTCGGGCGGCACCGACCAGACGATAGAGCAAAGATTGTCTTCATACAGAGGTAAAAATGCTAGCGGGCCGTCCTGCAAAAACACTTGGCGGGCGGTGGCAAGGTGTGGCATTTCGGTACGAATAGTTGCGACGATTGCGTGGTGGCCGTAATCCCAAAAGGTCAGCGGGATCTTGCATTGCTCGCGCACCCAAGAGTTGGCGCCATCAGCGGCTATCACAAGTGCAGCACTGACACTTTCTATTTCAGAATCGGCGCCATTGGCAAGGGTCAACCAAGCTTCGCGCTCACCAAAAGCAATGCGCTCTAAGCGTTGGTTTTGAATATGGGTGATATTATCAAACTCACCGACGCGTTTGGCGAGGGCAAAGCTAATGGCATCGTTTTCGATAATCGCGCCGAGACTGGTTTCGCTGATGCTGTTGGCGTCAAAGGCAATTTTGCCGAAACCGTCTTTATCCCACACCGCCATTTTTTGATAAGGCGTGGCGCGGGAAGTATCTAAATAACTCCATGCCCCTAAGTTTTCTAACAAGCGCTGGCTCGCCTTATTGATGGCGCTCACCCGTAAACGCGGCTCGCCGCTCACGGCCTCGGTGTTGCCAGCATCGATAACGACAACATTCAGATCGGCCTGTGCCAATCCAATCGCGGTGGCGAGTCCCACCATGCCGCCACCCACAATGGCAATGTCATAGGCTTGTGAACTTAACATGGGTACATCCTTTTCGCGTTGCGATACCAGTAAATTGCGGAGTTATTTCCAGCCCATTGCCTTTTGAGCGACGGGGGTTTTCAGTGGCGGAAACCAAGACAAGAGCCGTAATCCTAAGTTACGCCCCAGCGCCATCGGCCAATATTGGTTTGAAAAGCCACGGACTAAAAATTCGATATTTCGGATAGTGCTGTTTCTGTCGTGCTCGCGGGCATTAAGGTACGCATGGGTCACAGCGGCGGAGCCGATATCGTCACCCTGCGCGAGCGCCGTTTGGATCACCTCGAGCAAACTCACCACATCCCTCAACCCTAAGTTAAACCCTTGCCCCGCAATCGGATGCAGTGTCTGCGCCGCATTGCCGATAAACACACATCTGTGATGAATTGGCCTTGGCATATAGGACAAATTAAGCGGATACGCATGGCGCACGCTGACATCGATAAACGTGCCCGCACGATAACCAAAGGCCTGTTGCAGCGCCGCTAAAAACTCAGCCTTAGGCGCGTCTTGCATCTGTTTAGCCCGCGCATCATCGAGCGCCCACACGAGAGAAAAGCGAGGTTGACCTTGAATATCGGCCATAGGCAACAACGCTAAGGGACCTGTTTGGGTAAAGCGCTCATAGGCCCAATGTTTGTGAGGCCTATTGGTTGGCAAATCGGCAGTTTGAATATTGGCAATAATGGCCGTTTGCTCAAAGGCCACTTGGGTCACGGGCAAATTAAAACTGCTGCGCACTTTGGATTGCAAACCATCGGCTGCGACCACAAGTTTGGCTTGAATTCGCTCGCCCGTATCGAGCACTAAGGTGTGACCTTCAACGGCGGGTTCTACTTGGGCAAGCTTGGCGGGGCAATAGAGTTTGACATTACTCTTATTCAACTCGTTAAACAGCACTTGGCCAACCCGTTTAAGCTCAACCACTTGGCCTAGGGCATCTAAATGAAACTGCGCCGCATTGAGTTCTGTCATGCCAAAGTGGCCGCGATCCGACACATGGATATTTTCAATCGCCGTGCCCAAATGGGCGAGCTTTTGCCATAAACCTAAACGGGATAATTCGAAAATAGAACCGTGGGCGATAGCAATAGAGCGAGCATCGAACCCGGGGTGTTGCTTATCGGGAAGGTGCGCTTCGATTAAGGCGATAGAAAGTGGCCGAGCTGCGGATAAAGAAAGACGCGCGAGAGCTAACGCTAGGGTCGCCCCCGCCATCGCACCGCCTACAATCGCGATGTCGACGTGTTGAACTGAAGTATCCATGTGATTTGTGGCCGTCATGGGGATCTCATTCAAGCTTTGGCATAACACTAAGGCATGTAAACAGAAAAGATGTAAACATCAATGCTATGCACTCAAAAACACCAGTGCTATGGACTCAAAGGCAGGTTTGCCCACCTTTGACATCTAATGAAGCCACTACTGTGTTAACTTATTGAACATTAAACAACTGCGGTAAATTAATGTACAACCGCAGTATCGTCAGCCTCACCATGGGGAAGCTCAGGACCAAACTCCGAGTAACACATGATGGCTGCAATACGTACAAACTCGAGTAATTCAGTGTAAGCGGCTTCGGATTCTTCATCGTCGGCAACATCAAATTCCACTTGAGCAATTTCCGCCAAGTCTTTGATCACTTCACGTACTTCTGCCGAGGCTTGATTCAGTTTCGGCTGAATAATCGCCATGCCAGTCAAAAAACTCTGGGTCCACAGAGACAAGGCTTCAACACGTTGGCTGAGCGGCTCTTCTTCTTCAGGCAACAGCGGCATGAAACCAAATTCAAAATCCACTAAACGCGTCACTGAATCGTTAAATAAATCACACACTAATTGATGCAACTGCGCTGGCAAAGGTTGACCATCGTTCATCAGGTCGAATAAAGGCTTGATCCAAGTGTCGCCAGTTTGCTCTACACCACCGCAGATTAAACCGACTAAAGCACCGTGAACTTCTACCGGATGCTGGCCGATTTCAGCCGCATCTAAGGCGAGTTTTAAGCTGTCGATACGTAACGAAGGAGGGGTTGCCATATCAGATCCCAATAAGATTTTTCCAGCAGCAATGCTAGCAGAGATAAAGACTTGAACCAATACTGAATCCCAATAATGGCGAAATCGGCCACGCCCTGATAAAAAACTATCCAACTGCTCACACAAACAGCAAACAAAACCGTCAAAGACCAATCCATTTGCGGCTTACCTTGCACTTTTAAGATCAGCCCTATATAGTCCGCCCTAAGAGGCTAACGAAAGGATCACCCGCGACATGAGTAACAGTGCTGTTGAAATTACCCTACTTGGGCGCACCTACTCTATCGCTTGCCCGAAAGGTCAAGAGGATGCCTTACGTACGGTAGCGTTGGGAGTTGAACAACAACTCAGTGCGTTAAAAACCCGAACCAATAGCCTAAGCCGTGAAGAAATTGCGATCATGGCGGCGCTGAATATTGGACACGAGTTGTTCCAAGAAAAGCAAAAAAATAAGCACTACATGCAACAGATGGACGACAGGATCAGCTTGCTGCAGTCGACTCTCGAAAGTGCCTTAGTTGAGCGTTCAACTAAATAGATTTAAACTGTGCACCTTAGTGATTTAACACTCATTGAGTTAAACCAACTGACGCACAGTGAATGGCTAAACTGGCTTATTTAAATAAACCAATGCTTTAGCGATTCAATACCGTTTTGCTCCCTGGGATGCATGCCAACTGGTAATGTCCCTGTGCCGATAATTTTTATCTCAGGGTGAATGCTTTACTGACATTGTGCATGCTCGGCTTGTACCGAGAAGCCTTAGGAGGTAATCATTTACCCGCCTTGAACCTACGGTTCAAGGGCTACACCGGTAGCGGCATTCTGGGGAGCATCTTAATTCTATGTCTACATCTTCCAAACTTTCTCATTTGAATCCCCAAAGCGACACGGCGCAACTTGCCGTAGAAGTCGCTGATGCCGTAGATGTCACAAACTATGCGGCAAATATCGCACTCCATACAAAAGAAAGCCGCAATCTGTTACGCAAAGCCATTCGCACCGCCCGTAAATCTCTCTCCGAAATAGAACAAACCCAAGCAAGTTTAAACGCCTGCCAGCGAATGCTCGATGCATTGCAGGCCAACAAAGCGCAACATGTGGCATTATATCTCACCCATGATGGCGAACTCGCCACGCCACCGCTGATCGCTGCGCTGTGGCAAATGGGCATAAACACCTATCTGCCTAGGTTACATCCCTTCAATGCCGGACAATTATTATTCCTGCATTACACCGCAGACACGCCGATGCAGGCGAATCAATTCGGCATCTTAGAACCTAAATTAGATGTGCGCGCCATTACCCCAGTGACAGAGTTAGATGTTGTTATCACACCATTAGTGGCTTTTGATTTAATGGGAAATCGTATGGGCATGGGCGGCGGCTATTACGATAGGACGCTGGCAAACTGGCAGCTTAAAGGTAAACCTTTGCCTATGGGTTACGCCCACGACTGTCAGCAAGTGACGAATTTACCCTGCGAGTATTGGGATGTGCCTTTACCGTTCATCATCACCCCAAGTCGGGTACTGACGTTTTAAAAGAAGGATCTAGAAGCTAAATTCTACAGCCATGCAGTGGCGCTCTATAGCCTTGTTTATCTTAAATGCCGGCCACCATCGACATTATGGCAACGACCGGTGACGTAGCGGCTATTCAGCAGATATTCCACTAAGTCGATAATTTCCTCATTCCCCGCCTCTTTCGGCAACAGCGCTTTGGCTAAGGTTTTTTGCTGATAGGCAGCGTCATCACCCGCATTAAATAGGATCATCGCTGGCGCAATCGAATTCACTTTGACCTCGGGCGCAAATTTGGCGGCAAAGGATAGCGTCATATTGTGCAGCGCGGCTTTACTGGCGGCATAGGCGATATGCTTCTGACTGCCCTTCTCTGCCACATAGTCAGTAATATGAATCACATCACTGCCGCCGATTTCATCGCCAGCACCCGCACGTAGCTGCGCCTCTAAGGCCAAGTTCAACTGGTAGGGCACGCTCACATGCACTTGCATCATCCGCTGCAGCACTTCACTCATTGTAAAAGTGGTACTCTTTAAAGGCTCATTCTTTGTAAGAACTGTATCCGGCAGCCAATCTGAGGCATTGTGAATAATGGCGCGAATTTGCGGCAATTTAGCTAACTCATTAATTAAGGATTGCACTTGGGCATCGTCATAAAAATCGCAGGGATACAGAGTTGCGCCTAAGGCGTTAAGCTCATCGATACTGTCGTAATGGCTGCGATAAGTACCAATCACCTGCTGACCTTGGGCGAGAAAATGTTTGGCTAAGGCGTAACCTATGCGTTTACCCACGCCAGTGATAATGATGGGAGATGTCATACCTATCCTTTTGAGTCGTTATTTGTCAGGCTTTACCTTGTTCACTTAAAAATCAGCAATCAAGTTAAATTGATGAATAACCAAGATGTTACTGCACTCATTTGAATTTAACCTAACAAAAAGCCAAATGAGGGGCTGATCCGTTCTACAATCGCTTCGATCTAAAACCCTTTCTTCTGCGTATAGGGTAGAAGAAAACCAAGCTTGAGTACTCACTTCAAGTATTGTGATCAAGTCATCAGAGGTAATACCGATGGAACTGCGGATTTTTTACGATGGGAATTGTCCATTATGTAGCGCCGAAATGCGTCAACTGAAAGCGCGCGATCCGAAGAACTTGATTGCGCTTGAGGATTTAAATGCGCCAGACTTTAGTGAGCGCTTCAGCCATATCAATAAAGACTACGCCAATACGATTCTCCATGGCGAAACCGCAACGGGCGAAGTGTTACTCGGGTTAGATGTCACTTGTAAAGCGTGGGCACTGACAGGGACGCGCGCCTGGATCCAACTGTTACGCCTGCCCGTTATTAAAACTGTGGCCGATTGGTGCTATCTCAGATTCGCAAAACACAGATACCGCATCTCCTATTTACTGACGGGCAAAGCCCGCTGCGATGATAACTGCCAAATTCCCACTAAGCGCCGCTGATCAACTGAATTAGCTTAGTAAAGTATAAAACTCAGGCATAAAAAAACGGAGCTCAATGGCTCCGTTTTTAATTCCTCATAATCTAAAAAGATTATCCGAAATATTATTTAACGAAATCAACGCCTAGTTTGATATCGCCTTTCAGCGTATCTAACATAGAATCACGAGCGTTAGCTTCGAATGCACTCACTTCACCGTAAGGCAGTACTTTTTCAATACCGTTTTTGCCTAACAGCACAGGTTGTGCGAAGAATTCAGCATGCTCGCTGCCGCCGTCAACATAGGCGCATTCAACTATGTTAGCTTCGCCTTGCAGACCACGAACCAGAGACAGACCGAAACGGCAAGCCGCTTGACCCATAGACAGAGTCGCGCTTCCGCCACCGGCTTTAGCTTCAACCACTTCGGTACCCGCGTTTTGGATGCGAGTCGTCAGACTTGCCACTTCTTCGTCAGTGAAAGTCGCGCCTTCAACTTGAGACAGTAATGGCAGAATAGTCACGCCGCTGTGGCCGCCGATCACATTCACTTTAACGTCAGCAACGTTCAGGCCTTTTAATTCGGCGATGAAAGTTTCAGAGCGGATCACGTCTAATGTCGTGATACCGAACAGACGGTTCTTATCGTAAACACCCGCTTTTTTCATCACTTCTGCAGCGATAGCTACGGTCGTGTTGACTGGGTTAGTGATAATGCCAACCAAAGCCGTAGGGCAAGTTGCCGCTACTTTTTCGATCAGGTTGCGAACGATACCCGCATTGATATTGAACAGATCAGAACGATCCATACCAGGCTTACGCGCAACACCAGCAGAAATTAGAACAACGTCAGCACCCACTAGGGCAGGCGTTGGATCTTCACCAGCAAAACCTTTGATTTCAACAGCAGTTGGAATGTGGCTCAAGTCAACCGCAACACCCGGAGTTACCGGTGCGATATCATATAGAGACAATTGTGAACCCGCAGGCAATTGAGTTTTTAACAGTAGGGCAAGAGCCTGGCCGATACCACCAGCAGCACCAAGTACAGCAACTTTCATAGTTATCTCCGTTATTTCTCGGATATGTGTGACATAGATCTAATTTGCGTTGGCGTCACATTACTGGAATGTCACAACAATTTCAATTATCCCTTAGTCGTGGGACAAAAGAATTCCGGAATAACGTAGAAGCAATGTAGAACAATTACTCAAATTGGGATTTTTACGCCCCCAGCAAACGCTTAACCACTGGGACTTAGTGAATTTTTATTCAACCAATCTGGTTATTTGTTGACAATTTTTCTAAAAATATTCAAAATGGGCCTGTTTTTTTGAATAACGAATAATAATATTATGCAAACGACCAAGAATCAGGATGACCTTGTTAGAATTTTTAAGTCGATTTTAAAAGAAGAGCGCTTTGGCTCTCAGAGTGAAATCGTCACCGCCTTGCAAGCTGAAGGCTTTGGTAATATTAACCAATCAAAAGTGTCACGCATGCTCAGCAAGTTCGGCGCAGTGCGGACTCGCAACGCTAAGCAAGAGATGGTGTATTGCTTACCAGCCGAATTAGGCGTACCCACCGCGGGTAGCCCACTGAAGAATTTGGTACTCGACGTCGATCACAACCAAGCTATGATCGTCGTGCGAACTAGCCCAGGTGCCGCGCAGCTGATTGCCCGTTTATTGGATTCTATTGGTAAACCAGAAGGCATTTTGGGTACGATTGCCGGTGACGACACTATCTTCATTTGCCCATCGAGCATCCAAGATATCGCCGATACCTTAGAAACCATCAAATCTTTATTCAATTACGCAGAATAAAAAAACAGGTCAGTGAGCTGACCTGTTCTATTTTATCTGTACATTTTGAAGTGCAATATAGCGCTGGTTATTTGGCAATTGTCCCGATTACGTTACACATTCCAGCACAATATCTAACTCACAATATCTAACTCAACTATAACGATATCAGTAAGCCACACTGATGCGCTGGTTTGGGTGAGCGCCCTTTTCGGCTTCATCTACCATGGCTTTTGCGTAATCTGTAACAGAAATGCGGCTGCGACCATTGGCATCGGTAAAGAAGCTGTCGCCACCCAAACGGTACGGGCCTTCACTCTCACCGGGATAAATCTCAGCGGCTGGGCTCACAAAGGTCCAATTGATTGCCGTTTGCGCCGCACGGAATACCTGCAAAGCTTCACCCTGAGCTAACGCCTCATCTTTATATGCTGCGGGGAAATCTGGGCTAGAGACCAGCGTCACACCCGGCGCCACTTCTAAACTCCCAGCACCACCGACCCACAATAATCGTGGCACGTTAGCGTTAGGCAGCACATCCAGTAAATGCTGAACCGTACTCGCCACTAGACCATGATTTTGTTGGGCACGGCCACCAACGGCGGCAATCACGACATCTACGCCAGCAAAGGTATCGGCGACCAATGGCTGCTCTAAATCCACGGCACGTACTACTACGTCAGCCACGGATAACTTGCTTGGGTCACGCACTAACGCTGTCACTTGGTGTCCACGACTCTGTGCTTCTTTTAAAATTGCACCACCAATCCAACCCGTTGCACCTAAAATTGCGATTTTCATTTCATTGTCCCACTCAGATGATTTACATTGGATCCAGTTTACTTGCAGTTTTTCACCTAATAAACATCAATAATTGAGCATGATTGTTTCAATATAGGATACTAATGTGGATAAAATTGCCGCAATACGCAGTTTCGTCGAAGTCGCAAACTGTGGCAGCTTTACCAAAGCTGCCGAACATTTAGACCTCAGCCGCCTGCAGGTTTCCCGTCATATTCAAGAAGTGGAGCAGTGGTTGAGTTTACGCTTATTACACCGCACCACGCGCAGCGCCAGCTTGACTTTGCAGGGTGAGGAAGCGCTACAATTTTGCCAGCGGATCTTAAGTGAAGTTGCTGCCATGGAGAGCCGTGCCCACAGCCATAACAGTGAACTGGTAGGCAGTATTCGTATCGCTACGCCTATTGGCTTAGGGCAGCACAGTCTGTTTGATGTCGTCGATCGCTTTATTAAAATGCATCCTAAGGTCAACATTCAACTGGTGATGTCGGACAGTTTTGCGCAATTGGTAGATGAGAGAGTCGACGTGGCGCTACGTTATACCGAGCAGCCCGATGAGAATCTCATAGCTCGGCGTTTGATGACCATAGATGCGGTACTTTGCGCGGCACCGAGCTATCTTGATAGCGCAACGCCACTCCTCGAACCCATTGATCTGCTGGCCCACAACTGCCTCATACACTCAGCGCAACAAAACTGGCCTTTTCTAAAAGAACTGCAAGCCGAGCACGTCAAAGTTACAGGGAATCTTAGGGCTAACGATATGGGAGTGTTGGTCAGTGCGGCGCTACGTGGACATGGCATAGTGCGTTTACCCTGTGACTTAGCTAACCAGTACCTTGCCAGTGGTCAGCTCAAAGAAGTCTTACCCGAATTTACGACACCAGGCCAAACCCTGTGGGCGGTATATTTGTCCCGCAGTTATCAGCAAAATCTAGTGCGCGCCTTTATCGATTTCACCGCCCAGCAATGGCAGCTCGATATCAAAAAATGGGTTCCCGCGCATTAGCATAAAAAAACGCACTTAGGCGTTAGCTTAAGTGCGTCTCGATTGATGCTAATCCGGCTTGATTATAGAAAGCTTATTCGTCGAACTGCAGCATAAAATCCAGTGCGGGGGCAAAGAAAGATGAACCTGTCATCGCCTTAGTAAAATGCATCAAGTGATCATGATTGCCTGCGCCATCACCAAACATCATGCTATGCAGCATCTTTTCAAAATGTTCTGGCGTGCGGCAGTTAGAGATAAACATTAATCCCTGCTCCTTCAGCGAACCATAGGGCATACTCTGACGCAGGATCTCCATTGACTTACCATCGGCATCTTTAAGATTAACGCGCTTGATATGGCTGGTCAGTGGCTTATCTTCAGATTCATACTCGATATTATCTTGCTTAGTACGGCCGATAATATCCTCTTGTTTTTTAACTGGTAACCTATGCCACTTACTCAAGTTATGGGCATATTTTTGCACATGAATATAGCTGCCACCCTTAAACTCAGGATCTTCATCACCCACAAGTGCCACTTCTTGGCGGTGGCGCCCCTTAGGGTTTTCGGTGCCATCGACAAAACCAGTCAAATCACGGCTATCCATAAATCTAAAGCCACGTTCTTCTTCAACTAACTCCACTAAATCTTCAAACATTTGGCTGATTTCATTAGCCACTAAATGCAGAATATCGTAACGATCACTGCGAATATGCACGAATAAATCATATTCAATTGCAGGCGCTTCACGACTACCCACTTGCATCGCAGGGAAAGGTTTAAGCAGTTCTGGGCGAGCAGTAGGATAGAGGCTATCCCAATAATTAGCACCAATACCAACAAAACCATTGAATGCACTGTCGGAATATTGATCTGTCAGCTCATAAATATACTGCGCAACGTTGGCAAGACAGGGACGTAATTGCGACTCGACATTGTCATTGGCATTAAACATCAAATAGACACTGTGTAAGTTCCCCTCTGCACACACACCCAACTGTTCACGCGGCATATTTTGAATATCCATTTGGTTATCACCCTTTTTCTAAATTCATTTTCGGCAATATTATCCGCAACTTTACCTAAAAATGACATTAACTAACGCACAGTTTGCTCTGATCTGTTTATGATAATGCCAATTGCGGAGCATTATCCCACCCCAGACCCTTAAACATAAAAATTGACGAGACCATTAAAGTCTCGCCAATCAGTTAAATCGAATCCATGACGTCAGGTTCACTCAGTGTTGAGTTTACCTTAGCATTTATCTTAGTGTTAATAGCCTGCGGCGTGACCATCCTTGCGACTCTCAGAGGCCGCACGATATACGCCAGTTTCGGCATTAAATCCAATGGCTTGATAGCCACCAAACTCCCCAAGTCCATCACGCAGCACATGGCCTTTCTTAATCAACTCACGACGGGTTTCTACCGGAAAACCTGATTCCAGACTGACGTAGCCACCATCATTCATCACTTCGCCTGTGGGCTCGGTTGAACCCATATGCAAAATTCTGGGGGCATCGCCCGCTTCTTGCAAGTTCATTTTAAAATCAATCAGATTCATTACAATCTGCGCGTGCATTTGTGGTTGAGTCGCGCCGCCCATCACCCCAAAGCTCAGCCAAGGTTTACCGTCTTTGGTCACAAAAGCCGGAATAATGGTATGGAATGGACGCTTGCCCGGTGCGTAGGTATTAAAACGCCCTTCCGTTAAATCAAACATCTGCCCGCGGTCTTGCAGCACAAAGCCGAGATCCGGCGGTGTCATCCCTGACCCCATACCACGGTAATTACTCTGAATGAGTGACACCATGTTGCCATCTTTGTCGGCGGTAGTCAGGTACACAGTATCGCCATGTTGCAACGCTGGATTACCCGCATCGACACTCTTGGCGGCTTTTGTAAGGTCAATCAACTTAGCGCGATCATAGTTATATTTCTGTGAGATAAGCTCAGTAACAGGCACTTTATTAAAGGCCATGTCGGCATAAAACTTAGCTCTGTCAGCAAAGGCGAGTTTCTTTGCTTCGACAAATAAATGGACATATTCAGGACTATTAAAGCCCATGGCAGCCACATTAAAGGGTTCCATGGTTTTTAAGATTTGTAGCGCCGCAATGCCTTGACCATTAGGTGGCAGTTCCCACACATCGTAACCACGGTAGTTCACCGAAACGGGATCTATCCAGTCGCTAGTATGGCTCGCTAAGTCATCATAACTTAAATAACCACCTTGGGATTTCATGTACTTATCGATACTTTTGGCAATATCACCTTTATAGAAAGCATCGCGGCCACCCTTGGCAATTTTCTCATAGGTGTTAGCAAGCGCGGGATTTTTAAAGATTTCCCCTACAGCAGGCATCTTACCATTAGGCATATAGGTTTCTTTAAAACCGGGGAATTTAGCCAGTTTTTTACCACTGCCATCAAGGTAATAGGCAATCAACTCTGACACAGGGAAACCATCACGGGCGTAATGAATTGCAGGCGCAAGGTTATCGGCCATAGCTAATTGACCAAACTTATTATGCAGCTCGTACCAACCGTCCACAGTGCCCGGTACAGAAACAGGCAAAGGTCCAAGCGGCGGTAAATAGTCTAATCCGAGGGATTTAAGCTTTTCTAAACTTAAGGATTTGGGACTGCGCCCCGATGCATTTAGACCATAGAGGCGTTTATCTTTTGCGCTCCAAACGATAGCAAATAAGTCCCCGCCGACACCCGAGCCCGTTGGCTCGACTAATCCTAACATAGCGTTAGCGGCAATCGCTGCATCGACCGCACTGCCGCCCTGTTTGAGTATATCAATAGCGACTTGCGTGGCTAAAGGCTGACTGGTCGCCGCCATCCCTTGGGTTGCATACACTTCTGATCGCGTTGCGAAGGCTTTACCTGTGATCCTATCCATGGCCATCACTCCTGAAGACGATATTGCCGTTGCTACAATAACGAGGGTGCAAATTGAATTTATTGTTTTTATCATAATTCCTCCAAAACCGGAGGATAAAAGTAGCAAGGATGGTCGAAAATATCACCAACCAATACCGCATAGACCCAAGTTTAACGTAAGCAAAAATGTCGTACTTTAGTTGGCTATGCTATATCAGCATTGAATAAATACTCATCGCTTAGATTGGGTCCCCACAGTTTGAATATGCTGAAGATTCAAACAGCACAAGCGAATGCGGCTCAGTCGTTACCCCAACCTTTTGACCGATACTTAGCTGCATCATTTGGCTACGCACCTCCACATAATAAGCATGGGAAGCGGCCTCAATTTTGACCCAATAATGACAAAAGGCGCCTAAGAAACGTCGCTCAGTGATAGTACCAACACCCTGTTCATCGGCGCTGAGCGTCAATTGCTGTGGTCGCAAGAATACTGTTCCGCTGAACTCGCTCGGCAAATTTAATGGCGTGAGGCTCGTTAAATGACCTATGGGAGTGACAATACTGTGCCCATCAAACACTGCTGCAGGTAAGTAATTACCGCTACCTAAAAAGTCCGCCACATAGCGGCTGTTTGGGGCGGCATATAAAGCTTCGGCACTACCATGCTGCACTATGATGCCTTGATTAAAGATGGCTAAAGTATCTGCAAATACAAAGGCTTCATCCTTGCTATGAGTAACAAACACCGCGCTGACATTACGCTGTTTTAAGATGCTGCGAATTTCCGCCATCATCTCGTAACGCACTTGGGCATCAATATTAGAAAAAGGCTCATCGAGCAGCAATAATTGCGGCTCATAGGCAAGTGCCCGCGCAATCGAAACTCGCTGCTGCTGACCGCCAGATAATTCATGGGGATAACGCTGTGCCAACCCTTCAAGTTTAACCAAAGCTAGCATTTCATCCAAACGTGCCTGACGTTCTGCGCTCGACAATCTAGCCACCCCAAAGAGGATATTTTCCGCCACAGTCAAATGAGGGAAAAGCGCATAGTCTTGAAAAATCATGCCGATGCCGCGCTGCTCGCTAGGTACAAACTGGCTATCGCCACTCACTATGCGGCCATTAATCTGGATTTCACCTTGGCTTATGGCCTGTAATCCAGCAACCGCACGTAATAAGGTCGTCTTGCCACAACCGCTTGGGCCTAACAACGCCAGGATTTCCCCTTGGGCGAGCGTTAAACTCAAACCTTTAAGTACTTGCTGGCCCTGATAATCGCTATGAATTTGCTTAAGCTTGAGCGTACTTGTCATCAGCTGTGATGCTCCAATGAACGGTTTAAATAAATAAGCGGCACTAAACCCACCAGTACAATCACAATAGCAGCTAATGCGCCGTGCTCGAGTTTTTCATCGGACGCAAACTGGAATACATAAGTTGCAAGATTCTCAAAGCCGATAGGCCGCAGCAATAACGCAGCGGGCAGTTCCTTCATGCTTTCGATAAACACCAATAAAGCGCCCGCAAATAATCCCTTAGCAAGTAAAGGCAAATGCACCCGCCGCAAAAGTTGCCTAGGAGTTTGCCCCATGGTCAGGCTCACCATGTCTAGCGATGGCGAGATGCGTTTATAACTGCTTTCAACACTGCCAATCGCAATTGCCACGAAACGTACACAAAAAGCAAAAATCAATGCCATCACACTGCCAGTAAGGATAAGGCCTGGGCCTGCTATGCCGACAAGATCCGCCAGATCGTTAATCGCAAAATCTAGCATAGTTAAAGGCACTAATACCCCAATAGCCAGTACAGTGCCAGGTAAGGCATAGCCCGTCGAAGCTAACCGTGAGGGCAAAGCATCACTCTGTCTTGGGCTTATCCGGCGAACGAACATAAGCAGTAAGGCGATTAAGCAACAGAGTAAACTGGTGATCAGCGCAAGACTGAGGCTGTTAAGACTCAATTGCCAAAAACTCTTATCCCAGCTTTGTTCAAAGTAACCAATGGCATAGGATAATAAAATCCCGAAAGGTAACAGAAAGGCTAATAGCAATAGCATGCCGCAAAAGCTGAGTGCGACCAAGGTTTGAGTCATCGAGAGTCGATACAAGTCAGTGGCTTGTATACGTGATTGTTTTTGGAATAACTGCTGTTTACGACGGGCAAAACGCTCAAATCCAATCAGACTAAATACCACCAGCAAGATAATCGCCGATAACTTAGCGGCGGCGGTCAAATTGCCATAACCCAACCAAGTGTCGTACACGGCTGTCGTTAAGGTGGGCACGGCAAAATAGTTAACCGTCGCAAAATCAGCGGCCGTCTCCATCGCTACTAAAGCCACCCCAACGGCGAGCGCAGGCCTTGCCATAGGCAAAGATAAACGCCAAAAACTTTGCCACGGTGAACAGCCCATAATGCGCGAAGCATGCGCCAAACTTAAGGATTGCTCCATAAAAGCGGTACGCGCCAAGAGATAAATATAGGGAAACAATACCAGCGACAACATACACGCCGCGCCGCCTAAGGTACGAATATCGGGAAAGAAATAATCCTGCGGTGAGTTCCAACCAAATATCGAACGAAGACCGCGCTGCACTGGCCCCGCATAATCGAGTAAATCGGTATAGACGTAGGCAACAATATACGCAGGCATAGCGAGGGGTAATAATAGCGCCCATTGCAAATATCGCCTGCCGACAAATTCACAACGAGCCATCAACCAAGCGCAGGGTAACGCGAGTAATAACGCCCCCAGACTCACCCAGAAAATCAGCAATAAACTATTAATGATATATGTCGGCAGAACCGTTGCCATCAAGTGCCCAAACACGGCTTCGTCAGGCTGAAAAGCTTGAAATATCAACGCAAATAGTGGCAATACCAGCAAGGCAGCCACGGCATAACCAGCAAGCGACCAGCTTCTGGCTAATCCTAAAATCATGTCAATCCTTAAAACGTCACAGCGCCAATCACTGGCGCTGATCACCTAAATCTACATTTTGTCGCTAGCACTGGAGCTAGAGATCAAACTGCACTTCATCTAATAGCTTAACCGCCGCTTGGTGATATTCTGCCAATTTAAAAATGGGCAATTGATCTGACTTAAACTTACCCCATGAGGCCACTAAAGATGAAGGTGCCACATCGGCTTTCACTGGATATTCCATATTCACATCGGCATAGGCCTTTTGAGCCACATCGGCGGATAAGAACTCCATCAATTTGATCGCATTGGCTTTATTAGGCGCATGGCGAGTTAGTACCATACCAGACACATTCACATGGGCACCGCGGTCAGCTTGGTTCGGGAAGTTGAGCGTCACAGCTTCGGCGATCGCCTTTTGCTCAGGATCCTGCAACATATTGCCGTAATAGTAGCTATTACCAATGGCGATCTCACACACACCTTCTTTTACTGCGGCAATTTGCCCCCTGTCGTTCCCCTGAGGTTTGCGGGCTAAATTAGTTTTCACGCCTTGTAACCAAGTTTTTGCCTCAGCTTCACCGTGATGAGCAATCATAGATGCGACTAACGCTATGTTGTATGGATGCTTACCACTGCGAGTACAAATCTTTCCTTTATATTTGGGATCGGCTAATTCTTCATAGGTCAATTGCTGCTGGCCTAAACGATCCTTGGCTGTATAGAGATTTCGCACCCGCATAGTCAGGGCATACCACTGGCCGTCGGGATCGCGATACTGCGCAGGAATATTGCTCTCTAGCAGGGGATTTTTGACTGGAGAGGTTAGATCTTTATCCACTAATTCAACTAAACGTGAAAAATCAGACGTCAGCACAAGATCCGCTGGGGATAAACGGCCTTCACGGACGAGACGCTCGGCAATACCGTCTTTAGCAAATACCAAATTCACACCTATGCCAGTTTCTTCGGTGAAACGCGTCAGGATAGGCTCCACCAAGAAAGCTTGACGATAAGAATAAACGGTTAATTTATCATCTGCATTCGCTGAATGCCCAACCGACATTAACCCAACAACAGCCGCGCAAGTTACCCATTTCATTACCGAATTCTCCCCAAAGTGATGACGTGTTCAGTAAAATTTGAACACTAACGCATTAATGATAATGCTTATCAGTTTCGCAAGAGTAATAGATACGGAACTTGAGAGCAAGCAGCTAATTAACTTTATGTTTTTAATGGCATTAATCTGAAAATTTGAGATTATCTCAAATCAAACTAAACTGAACCTTAATTTGATTAAAATGCTTTCAGGAGGCGTTATGTTAACTGTTTTGCTGCTAGGCGTAGCCGCAATTGCGCTATTTTGCTTATTCAAACTCAATAGTCGTCCCAAAAGACATAAACACTCTTCTCAAGCTGCTGATCCCAGCATTAATAAGACTCACAGTTTTCACAGTGTGAGCATTGTGAATAACGGCAGTTGCTGTGAGCAAATTGAAGCGCTTTCTGGAAAACGATTTTTATCGAAAGATGCGCCCGAAATTCCGATGGAAGAATGCACTATGGCAAACTGTCAATGCCGCTATCAACACCATGAAGACAGGCGCCAACTAGGCAATGATCGCAGAGTAGAATATGGGGTTACTCGTGAGTTATTCGGCGCTTTTGGTGAACAAAATCGCCGTGATAGGCCAAAAGGAAGACGCGCAACCGACGGTTGAGCATCCTCTGCGGATTATTGGGGACGAGTTTGAATAAATGCAGGTAAATCACGCATTTCACTGAACCAAAGTGCTGTCGCAGGTGCAACCTTACGCCAATCTAGCTCTGGATGTCTAAAATCCACGTAATCGAGTAAGCAAATCAAGGCTAATTGCGGTGCTTGAATCGTGGTTTGGGTGATCACAGTTTGAAGCTCAATCTGCATAAGGCCGCGCAGCAGTGCTTGTTCAAAACGTGCAGTCCAAAATACTGACCTCACGCCTTCTTCTTCACGCATTTGCTCTTGGCGTAATTTCACCGCGCTATCGATTAAGCCTTTGACTAAAGAATACTGACACTCCAGCACCCAGTTATTATTTGAGATCCCAAACATCTTACGATCGCCAAGCTCTGCATCTAGGTAACGCATGATCACTTCACTATCGAATAGTGCTACACCATCGTTGGTAATAAGACACGGGATCTGTCCTAACGGGTTAGCATCGAGTAATTCTGCACTGTTTTCAAAGGGATTAACTAACTGCTCTTCAATATTGTTAATCCCTAGATACTGGATTAAGGCTCTTACACAACGGGCATAGGGCGAAGCTTGAGAACTTAACAACTTCATCAAAAATTTCCTTTTGTTTGCATTAAACGCTATGGCTTTTTAGGGGCAAGAACGGAAACAAGTTTACTCTCGCCTTCTATGTAAAATTGAGATTACCAGTATTTTTCAACGGTAATTTGCCCAGGAGCACGGCGTAAATTCTTCACTAACCCTTTATCGAGTAAAGCGGCTTGCGCACCATTAATCATACCCGGATTGCCGCAGATCATAACTTGAGAGTCAGCTGCGTTTAAGGTTAATCCTGCCTTTTTTTCGATTTCACCCGAGACTATTCCCTCGGGAATGCGGCACTGCAAAGCATCGGCAAAGGGTTTACGGGTCACACTCAAGACTAATGTAAATTGTTCAGGGTATTTGCGTTCTAAATTACGCAGCTTATCAAGATATGCCAAATCCTGTGCCTCGCGCACGCCATACACAAGCACGACTTTTTCAAAACGCTCCCAAGGTTCATCGGTGTCGAGCATAGACAAAAATGGCCCTACTGCTGTTCCTGTGGCTAAAAACCACAAATGCTTCCCTTGGAGTTCACCCTTAGGAATTTCAGCTAAGGTCATAAAACCGGTCGCGGTTGAGGTAATTTCAATTTCATCGCCTATTGCAAGGTTGTGTAATTGAGGCGATAACAGGCCATCCTCTACCGCAACGGCGAGCACCTCGGCATAGGGTTTATCGGGAGAATTTACTAAGGAGTAGGCTCTAGCCACACGCTTATCATCTTGCATTTGACTTAACTTGATAAACTGACCAGGAATAAATGGAGCTAACTCGGCAGCAATGCGCAATGAGAATAACTTATCACTCCAATCAATACGTTCTATCACTTGTCCCCTAATCCACATAACTTGCCCTCAAGCGAAACGTTAAATAGGCTTCCAGCATAGACTTTTTTCTGCACAACAAAAACCCCTTATATAAGGGGCTTATGACTATAACGCTGAATATAGAACTGAAAATACTGAGGTATTAACTCGGACTCGATACTGTCTCATCAGTCTTCTTGTTAAAGCTATCTCTAAAGGCTTGCAGCCCCTCTTGCACTAAGCTGTAGGTTTTATCGACACCATCGGCAATATCACCCTGCAATACTTTAAGGCCGGACAGAATATCTTTAGCCTCTTTAAAGCCATTGTCGATGGCACCGCCAATAATCCCCATAAAGCTATCGAGTTGATCACTTAGACTCATACCCGAATTTTGTTGTTGGTGAATGCTAAAAAACTGCGTCGCAAAACTCACGATACGATCTGCTGTCGCTTCTGGAGAAGTATCTACGCCATTATCGTAAGCCGTCTGAATCGCGTTCTCGCCCATAGTGGGCGCTAATTCTTTATTAATCGACTCTATCGCTGCGCGATAAAGCAAGGCCATAGACTGATCGCCTGACTTGATATTCACATCTTGCTGTGCCGATAAAATCGCTTGATTCATCAGCTGCTTACTCGTTTGCTGCGCGGTTTGCTTCGAGGTTACTTCTGTGGCTTTCGCGTCCTTCGAATCACTCACTTCGGTGCCCTTAGACGCCGCGTTTTCAGCATATTTTTTCTGTGGCAAAGGGGTACTTTGCACTTGAGGAGGTTTATTGATTTCCATGATGACTATCCATTCAATTCGGGTCGACTTAATTATCGACCAAAATTTAACCAGCTTTAGTAATTTTTAGAATTGAAGTACCATCTGACCACAAGGCCATGATAAGGCCCACATAAATTAAGTGGGTTCATTCTTTAATAAGGTGCATAAAGCGCCAACCCACCGCAATGCAGATCATTACTATCGCTTAGCTTAGACATAAGCCAATAGAAAAGGATGTTACACCATGGCAGCAGGCCGCAGTTTGAGTCATTTCCGCTTTCACGGGTTTACACTAATCCTTAAGCACTATTTTAAGCATAATGTGGTCATCAATATGAAACGCTTTAGCCTGCTAACAATCCTCGTCATATTCACTTGCCTCGGCTTTACTCACATTAGCCAAGCTCATGCTGAAAGCAGACTAATTATTTTAGTCAGACATGCAGAAAAAGCCGACACGCCAGCCAATAACCCGCAGTTATCACCAAAGGGAGAAATACGCGCAGCATCACTGATCACTGCCTTGAGCCGCACGCCGCTTTCGCAACTTATTGCGACTCAATACCTAAGAACCCAACAAACACTCGCGCCCATCGCCGAGGATCGCCATTTACCTGTGACGATAGTAGAAGCAGCCAAACCTATCGAAGGACATATTCAACACATTGTCGAACAAGTGCATGCTGTAAAGGGCAATACACTCATCGTTGGGCATTCAAACACTGTCCCACTGATCATTAAAGCCCTTGGCGGACCAGAGATCCAAGCGATCAGCGAAGATGACTATAGCCAGCTGTTTTTACTCTCTCTTAATGATGACCAACCTGCGAGCTTGATCGCCACCCGTTACGGACAAGAATAAGGATAAATAACATGAGTGAACTCAATTGGTTTATGTGGGGACTCGATCTATTTTCAGGGCTGTTTTTGATTGTAATAGGACTCGCAGTACTCGCGGTTATTTACATGTATATCGCAGATAAAATGCAGACCAAACAAGCGGTAAGACATAACTATCCTGTAATTGGTCGCTTTCGGTATCTGTTCGAGAAACAAGGCGAGTTCTTTAGACAATACTTTTTCGCCCAAGACAGGGAAGAATTGCCCTTCAACCGTGCTGAACGCAGCTGGGTGTACCGCGCCGCTAAAAATGTCGATAGAACTATCGCCTTTGGTTCGACTCGCCCCTTGGATACAGCCGGTACTGTTATGTTTATGAATACAGCCTTCCCAACCCAAGATGAAGAGATCACACCCATTCATCCACTGACAATTGGCACCAATTGCCGCCAACCCTATACGACTCAAGCCATTTGTCATATTTCAGCCATGAGCTTTGGGGCTCTATCGCGCCCAGCAATTACCGCCCTTTCCCACGGTGCAGCGCAGGCGGGTTGCTGGCTTAACACAGGTGAAGGCGGCTTGAGCCCTTATCATCTAAAAGGTGGCTGCGATATCGTCTTTCAAATTGGAACGGCCAAATACGGTGTACGTAATGAGCACGGACATTTAGACGATGAAAAGCTCAAGTCGATAGCCATTCATCCCGAAGTCAAAATGTTCGAAATTAAAATGAGTCAAGGAGCTAAACCGGGTAAAGGTGGCATTTTACCTGGGATCAAAGTCACGGCTGAAATTGCCCATATTCGCGGTATTCCTCAGGGTTATGACTCTATTAGCCCTAATGGTCATATTGAGTTCAAATCCGTGAACGATATTTTGGATATGGTTGAACGAGTACGTGAAGTTACAGGTAAACCAACGGGCATTAAGGCCGTACTCGGTGACGTGCAGTGGCTCGAAGATTTATGTGATGAAATTGAACGTCGTGGCGAAGACTCTGCCCCCGACTTCTTTACCTTAGACAGTGCCGATGGCGGCACAGGCGCTGCACCACAACCTTTAATGGATTATGTCGGATTACCACTGAAGGAAAGCTTACCTATCCTAGTTAATGTCTTGATCCAACGAGGCTTGCGTAAACGCATCAAAGTCATCGCTTCGGGTAAACTCATAGTGCCATCAAGAGTCGCTTGGGCTTTGGCATTAGGTGCAGACTTCATCGCATCGGCCCGTGGCAATATGTTCGCCCTCGGTTGTATTCAAGCCTTACAGTGCAATAGAGATACCTGCCCAACGGGCATCACAACGCACAATCCCAAACTACAACAAGGACTCGATCCTAGGGATAAATCGGCTCGTGTTGCTAACTATAATCATAATTTACACCATGACTTAGCCTTAATTGCGCACTCTTGCGGAGTCACAGAACCAAGACAACTCAAACCCTCACATGTCCGAATTGTACTCGATAGCGGTTTATCCATTTCACTCGATAAATACTATGCACATATGGATAAGTAGCCGCGAACCCTCGCGGTTAATGGCGAATACAACTTTCGTTTATATAGGGTTTACATAAGGTATATTTGAATGCGTATCACAAAAGAGGTAAGATCCGTGACGTGAGACATTATTCAAGTGTCTTACCCACAATTGAACTTAAGGAAACACTTTGAAATCTAGCTTCGTAAGCCAACTGCCCGCCAGTAAAACTGTAAGCACTAGCTGTAAGAGCTGTAATCGCCTGACCGAGATCGAAGGTGAACTAGTGTGTTTTCGCGAAGGGCAGATCATTCGACTCACTTTGATAGATGAGTCAGTACCTAAATTGAATCTTTTATGTGAAGGTTGGAAAGCGGGGAAGCTGAACGGCGTAGCTTAATTCAGCCATATTTTATCTCTGGAGTCTCTCTAGAGCATCAAGAATAGAGGCTCACCTCTATTCTCGGACGTTCTCACCTAAACTGTACTAAAGCACTAGCGAACACACCTAATGCATACCCATAAAGTCACTTGTCGGCGCGTTCATATCGCGGATCACACCTGCCAGCACCATTTCTGGATTGACTTTAGCCAAGGTAAGTCGCCGAGTTGTAACCAACAGGCCCGCGTTCAACTCAGCATGAATGCGTTGCAATGAATCATAATCAACACCACGTTTTTTCAATGTCGCCATGATGGCATACCAATCAGTGGCGACTTTTTCTTCTTTGCCTTCAATATTAGCTCTCAGTGTAATATTTTCCATGCCAGATCTCTTCCGATTGATGTGTTGGCATTGAGTATAGAGAGCCGAAGCTGAATAAAGACTGAACTGTATTGCGCTATTAACTGCTCAGAGGAGTATGTTGTTGCTCATTTTGTATCCGCCATAATTTGGCATATAGACCATTTGCCAACAGCAAAGTCTGATGATTACCTTGCTCAACTATTTCTCCTTGGCTTAATACCACAATTTGATCGGCATCGACTATGGTCGATAACCTATGAGCCACCACTAGGCTAGTGTGCCCCTTAGCGACTTCCCGCAGTGCCGACAAAATAGCTTGCTCGGAGCGACTATCGAGTGAAGATGTCGCCTCATCAAACACCAGCACGGGCGAGCCCTTCAAAATGGCCCTTGCTATCGCGACCCGCTGTTTTTCTCCGCCAGAGAGTTTTAAGCCGCGCTCACCCACCTTTGTGTCCCAACCAAGGGCAAGTGATGCAATAAATTGCTCTAAGTGCGCCAGTTTAATCGCGTTACGCACCTCTTCATCCGTCGCGCTCGGGCGACCATAACGTATGTTTTCGACTAATGAATCGTTAAACAGCACAGTATCCTGCGGCACTATAGCAATGGCACGCCGCAGCGCATCTTGGGTGAGATGGCGGATATCTTGTCCATCGATTTTAATCGCACCTTGGTCCACATCGTAAAATCGAAATAGCAGTTTAATCAGGGTCGATTTACCTGCACCACTATCACCTACAACAGCCACCTTTTTACCGGCTTCAACCTTAAAGCTCACGTCCCGCAGAATTTGCCGCTCATCGTAGCTAAAATTAACATTTTCAAATATCAACTCACCCTTAGTGGGTTGAAAATCGAGTGCTTGGGGTAAGTCGACTATCATAGGATGTTTATCAAGTAGGCTAAACATGCGCTCAATATTGGCTAACGCGCCGCGAATTTCGCGATACACAAAACCTAAGAAGTTAAGGGGTAAAAAGAGCTGCATCATAAACGCATTAATCAACACAAAATCACCTAAGGTCATATCGCCATAGGTAACTCTGTATGCCGCCAGCGCCATCATAGCCGTCATAGCCAAAGCGATAATGACAGCTTGTCCACCATTGAGCGCAAACAAAGATAAACGATTCTTACGCTTAGCGATCTCCCACTGTTCAAGCGCTTGGTCATAGCGCTGCGACTCATACTTTTCATTATTAAAATACTTTACCGTTTCATAGTTCAGCAAGCTGTCGATGGCGCGGGTATTCGATAACGAGTCAGCCTTGGCCGCATCACGAACATACTCAGTACGCCATTCGGTCGCGACCACAGAAAAAATAATATAAGCCAGCACAGCAACAAAAGTGATTGCCGCAAACGCAATGCCATAGTTATAGAAGAAAATGCCGATCACCATGACAATTTCGAGCAAGGTTGGCACTATGTTGAACACCATAAAACGCATGAGGAAACTCACGCCGCTGGTGCCGCGTTCAATATCGCGGGATAGGCCGCCGGTTTTGCGCTCTAGATGAAAGTCGAGATCCAGTCGGTGTAAATGGTCGAATACCGCTAAGCCTAAACGGCGGATCGCCCGCTCAGTCACGCGGCCAAACAAGGTATCGCGGATCTCCCCCGTAATCGCCGTCAGTAAACGAATCGCACCATAGGCCAACACTAATCCTACGGGCACACTGAGGGCTTGCGCGGTTTTATCGGCATCTAAGGTGTCGACCAAATGCTTCAGAATAAAAGGCAGACCAACGCTGGTCAGCTTAGCGATGATGAGACATGACATCGCCAGCGCAATACGGCCTTTGTATTCCAATAAGTAAGGCCAAAGCAGTTTCATGACGTGCCAGTTTAATTTATCGACTGGACCTTCAAAATATAACGTTGGGCGCATAAGACATAACCTTGAATGAGTTATGCCAATTGTAACAGTTCACACCGGACATAAGCTAAGCGAAACTAGCAAAGTCTGAATAAAATCAATCAGATTTTCCTGACAGACAAATAGACTTATTCACGACATACTCAGCAGCTATTTTGATTGTATTTAAAGTCAAAACATCATACTTACGCATTACACTGGCGTATTCACAATAAATGAATTTATACTGATTTGTGTTCAGGCATGTACCGTTTTGCTTAACCTCAGAGCCGTATATAAGAGGATAAGAGTGCAATGGAAGAAGGCTTGGCACAGAGTTGCTGCTGTTGATTATTTTTGCAGTTTTGCCCAAAATGCCATGGAGGCGGTTATACAAATCAATAGAATTTGTTAACCTCTACGCGCTAGATTTTGCGATTCATACGCCCAAGTTCTAGCGAGAACATTAAGACAAACAAATTAAATTAAGATCAAAGGAAGCTTTATGTTGGATTCCGCTAAAGTTCAATACCCGCCATTACCACTGATCCAAACTTGGGTGTGGATGATGATCGAATCAGGCAATCCAGAGATACAAGATAAAGGTAGAAACAACCTTATTGCCGCCTTTGGTAGCTTAGCCAAAGCAAATGAATACATTGTTGAAATAAGCAATAAATAGATAAAACAAAGGCGCCAGGATAGCGCCTTTGTTTTTACTTAACCCGCAATCGTTAACGGCTAACTCAGGTATAATTGCGGTTTATGTTCGCTCGAGCAGACAATTAAACCTGACGGCGTTCGATAATGCTTTGGTTCAAAATGGCTAACAGACGCTCGGTATCATCCCAACCAATACACGCATCGGTAATACTCTGCCCATAGCATAACTCTTGACCTTCAATAAGATCTTGACGACCTTCCACTAAATGGCTTTCTACCATAACACCAAAAATAGCAGTATTTCCCGCCGCCACTTGACCAGCTACATCTTCAGCAACCACTAACTGACGTTGATACTCTTTACTACTATTAGCATGGCTAAAGTCGATCATGATGTTGTCGGCAAGCTTTGCTTTTAACAATTGCTGGCTAATCTCAGTGACATGCGGCGCGCTATAATTGGGCTCGCGGCCACCCCGTAAAATAATGTGGCAATCAGGATTGCCCTTAGTCGAAACGATCGCCGAATGGCCCAACTTAGTCACAGATAAAAAATGGTGTGGTGCATTGGCAGCACCTATCGCATCAATAGCAACTTTGATCGTACCATCAGTACCATTTTTAAAGCCGACCGGACAAGAAAGACCCGAGGCTAACTCTCTGTGTACTTGAGATTCTGTCGTACGGGCGCCAATGGCTCCCCAGCACATTAAATCAGCCATATATTGTGGGGTGATCATGTCAAGAAACTCACCCGCGGTTGGCATACCGCTGTCGTTCAAATCCACTAATAATTTACGGGCGGTGCGTAAACCATCATTGAGTTTAAAGCTGTTATCCATATAAGGATCGTTAATCAGCCCTTTCCAACCCACTGTGGTTCTTGGTTTTTCAAAATACACTCGCATCACAATTTCGAGTTGATCTTTATAACGTTCACGCAGTGAGACCAAACGCTGTCCATATTCCAACGCAGCTTTGGGATCGTGGATAGAACAAGGCCCAATCACCACTAATAGACGATCATCAGACTTAGCCAGAATATTATGGATACTATTACGCGCATTAAACACAGTCGCAGAGGCTTTTTCGGAAGCAGGAAATCGTTCAAGAATCGCGATAGGTGGAAGTAACTCTTTTACTTCTTTAATACGAACGTCATCATTTTGGTAATACATAATTTTACTGCTCCAACGCTGGTGTTTTAGGCTATTTCTATCGCTGCGATAAGGGATCTCAACTGCAATACTGAGTTCAATTTATCGAGTCTCATGCGCCAATGCAACCAAGTTGTCTCCATTTCAAAAAATCAAATATAACTTATTGTTTTAATATATTTTAAAAAAATCAAAATTCAAATATGCCAGCTAACTCACAGCCTTGATGAACAAAATCGAATATGGCGGATAAAAAGGAATAAACATATTTACTGCAAGTGTATTTAGGTGCCCTATGTAAGCAAGCAAAGATGTTTACCCGTAATAAGCTTAATTGATGGCCAGCGCTCTATAGAAAAGAGCGGGCAAATGCTAATGCTGTAACATGACTTGTAACTTGCTCTGATAGCGTTGACGCTCTGACTCATCTCGACTCAAAGCCAAGGCTTTATCCATATTCAGTTTGGCACGCTTTTCGTCCCCCAGCGCCCAGTAGGTTTTAGATAAACCGAAGAAGAACTCATGACGATAATCCGCTTTTGCCAACGCCCTTTGATACCAAGCCAAGGCCTCGTTGTATTGATGCTCATCATAGGCTTGCTGCCCCATGTCATAGTAATAATAGGGATTACGTATTCGCGCTAATTCAAGCACTTTATTAATTTCGGCCCATTCATCAAGCCGCCCCTGCTCCCCTAAAATCAAGGCTAAGTTATAAAGCGTTGTCAGATTTTTCGCATCAAACTTGAGTGCATAGCGATAAACCTGTTCGGCCCGCTTTTCATCACCTTTATGCCGGTAAATAATGGCGAGCGTGTTGAGTGAAGGAACAAACTGGCCGACTTTTAAACCCACTTTAATCAAGGCATAGGCCCTGTCTAAATCACCGTTCACCAAAGACTCTGCCGCCATATTGTTGTAAAACATGCTGATTAAGGTCTGCCGATCCACTTGGGTTTTACCGTATCCCCGTAGAGCTCGCTCTGGCATAAAGTCCACTAAAACTCCGGTAGATGACACATAAACTGAATGTGCGTTTTCAGGTGGAAGTAAGCGTAAATTCACATGCCCATTGATTAAATAGAAATCACCTTGCTTATCCCATACCGGTTCTATCGCGATATCTTGATACTCAGCACTCACATTCAATATGTCCGCTAACGCAGAAGTCATGACCACTAAAGACATGCAATTACCCGCCCTTTGGGCATAGGTTTCACGGGCAATTTGGGTCAGATTATCTTGATATCGAAAATCAATGTTAGCGCTATTGGTTTGACTCGCATTGATATAACTAGCTAACCATTCATTGGCTAACATGTTGTTATTGTGTGACAAAGTGTATATCCCATAGCGACGTTTTACGTCTGTCACGACCTCGGGTGGCAGATAAAAGATATCCGCAACAGAAGGAATATCGGCCACAGGGGTAAACAGTGAATCGGCAAGTAACGACTCAAGATCCGACGGATTAGGCTCAATGGTTGTCGAGCTACAAGCAAACAATTGGCTGAATACAACGATCAAGATCGTACTCAAGTATACGGCTCGGAATAGTTTCGACATACGTCCTCCCACACCATTAGCTCCTATTTGAGCTTATTACAAATGGCGAAAAAGACGACATAAAATGGTTACAAAAAATGATAATCGCGATCGATTGAAAATAATTGCAAATAATTTAACGAATTAACTATTGTGAAGGTCGGTCAACTTCTATGTATAACTCACGCTGCTGATAATCATACGGCCGATAGTTATGCTCCCCACAGGTAAAATGTCGATAGGGTTTCATGACCGTAACGCAACCTGAGGGTAAAGCCTGCAAAATTTGGATTTGCTGCTGGCGACGAAGCGACTCCTGCCATTCAAAATCCTTGAGCACTTGATCACGCACGGCAAAGGCATCGACAGGCTCACTTGAGCGATTAACGATCACTTCTCCTGCAAAGGCAGAAACCGATATCCAGCCAGAAATGACGATAAGACTTAGTCGCAAAAATTGACCTATTGTTTTTATATTCAATCTCATAGAACACTCCTTAATTTATGCAATAAAACAGAATTACTCAGTAATTAAGCTTATTACCCTGTGCTTAAACTTCAATCACAGTGATTACCCATAAAAAAGCAGAGCCTAGGCTCTGCTTCACTATCCCTCGTTCCAAGCTAAGCATCAAGGTGAATCACGCATTAATGTGCAAGTTTAATCAGCCCGCATTTTTGACCGTAACAAACTCAGGATAGGCATCAATACCGCAGTCAGAAGCATCCATACCGTTGTATTCTTCTTCTTCAGTCACACGGATCCCCATGGTTATCTTAATCACATACCAGACAGCAAATGATGAGCAGAATACCCAAGTGAAAATGATCGCTGCGCCCGTCAACTGTCCGGTAATAGTTGCATTGGCATTGGATAATGGCACACACATTAAGCCGAGGAAACCAGCCACACCGTGTACTGAAATCGCACCGACGGGATCGTCGATCTTAATGCGATCGAAGCCCACAATCGAGAACACCACCACGCCGCCCGCCACTAAACCAATCACACCCGCCATTAACAATGAAGGCGAGAGAGGATCTGCTGTAATCGCCACTAATCCAGCCAAAATACCGTTAAGGATCATGGTCAAATCCGCTTTACCCCAAATCATCTTACACACGATAAGAGCTGAGATGGCACCAAAAGCCGCTGCAGTATTGGTATTCACAAACACTTTCGCCACTGAGCTTGCATTCGCCGCATCCGACACCATTAATTGCGATCCGCCGTTAAAGCCAAACCAGCCCATCCACAGAATAAACATACCTAAGGTTGCCATTGGCAAGTTAGAGCCTGGAATAGGATTCACTTGACCATTAGGCCCGTATTTACCCTTACGCGCACCGAGTAATATTACGCCAGCAATCGCCGCGGTCGCCCCCGTCATATGCACAATACCGCTACCAGCAAAGTCTACAAAGCCCAGTTTAGCGATAAAACCTTGGCCCCAAGTCCAATAACCTTCTACTGGATAGATAACCGCTGTCATCACCACAGAAAAGAACAAGAAAGCCCACAACTTCATCCGTTCCGCCACAGCACCAGAGACAATTGACATCGCCGTTGCCACAAATACAACTTGGAAGAAGAAGTCAGATTCTAATGCATGGCTCGCATCTGCTGATTGCGAACCAATTAAGGTGCCAATTGACGGTAACCAGCCACCTTCAGTGTTATCCACATACATGATGTTGTAGCCAACCAACAGATACATCACACAGGCAATCGCGTACAGCACAACGTTCTTAGTTAAAATTTCAGTGGTATTTTTAGAGCGAACTAAACCCGCTTCTAACATAGCGAATCCCGCCGCCATCCACATGACTAAAGCGCCAGAAATCAAAAAGTAAAAGGTATCGAGTGCAAAGCGTAGTTCAGTGACTGTGCCGCCTAATTTCGTTAATTCTTCCATTGTCAGCCCCTTATAGCGCTTCAGTATCAAGTTCACCCGTACGGATACGGATAGCATGTTCTAAATCAACGACGAAGATCTTACCGTCACCAATTTTCCCCGTATGGGCCGCAGTGGTAATCGCCTCAATCAACATGTCGAGATTTTCAGCCTTAGTGGCAATTTCTAGTTTTACTTTTGGCAAAAAATCCACCTGATACTCGGCGCCGCGATACAACTCTGTATGCCCTTTCTGACGGCCAAAACCTTTCACTTCGGTCACCGTCATGCCCTCAATACCAATTCCGGCGATAGCTTCACGGACATCATCCAACTTAAACGGCTTGATGATAGCGCTGACTAGTTTCATCCTGACCTCCAAAAAAACGCGATTGTTATTAACTTGTATCAAAGGTAATTCAATCATTAGGCCAACAATTTAATCTATTGATTATTAATGGTTTAAATTGTTTAACACTATTTTTTAAGGTTAAAAACGCACCATAATCGAGCACTAACTGGTGCGATGCACTCTTTTAGTGAGCAGTTTAAGTGCGACAGCTATTCGACCTTAGGCCTATTGGTAACAAGGTTAAATTAGGGTCTACTGGGGGAAGCGTAAATCGAGATGAAATCTGAGCATCACAACACAAGCTCTTAGACAAAAGCGAAGATCATCACTAAGACAATCATCAAGCGCAGAAGGAAGGCCCGATGTTAAAACCAGAAGAATGTGTTCTCGTTATCGTCGATGTGCAAGGAAAACTTGCACAAATCATGGATAACAGTGACAAGCTGCATCAACAACTACAGACCTTAATCCAAGGCGCACAATTATTTGAAATTCCAATACTGTGGTTAGAACAGCTACCCGATAAACTCGGAGCAACTAGCCCTGAGCTGCAAACCTTACTTGCGAAAACCAGCTCACCCATTGCTAAGCAGCATTTTAGCGGCTGGCACTGTGACACGTTTGCAAAGGCATTAACTAAGACGAATCGCAAACACGTCATACTCGCGGGTATTGAAACCCATGTGTGTGTTTACCAAACCTGTTGTGACCTTATCGAACAGCAATATTCGGTGCATTTAGTCGCCGATTGCGTATCGTCACGCAGTGCTGAGAATAAACAACTCGGGATCCAAATGATGACGGCCAGAGGCGCCCTATTAACTAACGTGGAATCGCTATTATTTGAATTACAACATCAAGCCCAAGGCGAGCGGTTTAGGGCGTTATTAAAACTGATTAAATAACGATTTAGCCCGTGGTATTCACTCGGCCAGCATGAGCAACGCCTGACATTACTCGATATTTTTTTCATAAAAAAGCCCCCGCTGAGTCAGCGAGGGCTTTTGTTTGCATGAGGGGTTAGCTCATATCGAAAACTCAACCGCGATTGATTAAAACCTACTTATAAGTGGCTTCGCGTTTTTTCGCTTCTTCATCCCACTTAGGTAACATGTCTTTCTTGAATGCTTCTTTCTCTGCATTCATCTTTTTCATGTCCATACCTAAGGCTGCTTGTGCTTTAGCTTTAGTAGAGATATCAGGAATCGCAACAGGATCTGTGATGCCTTTTTTACCGAGTAATTGCGCTAACTTAACACGAGCATCAGCAGCTTTACTTACCGAAGTTCCCAGAATACGCAATGCTTCATCCGGTGCGTGAGCTGCAACACCATGGGAAGCAATCGCTAAGTCCCAGCGCCATTGAGCATGACGGATATCGGTCAAGATAGGCTTCATTTCAGCTTCAGTTGCACCCAATTCCCACGCTTTAGCAGCTTCGAAGTGCGCTTTCACTAATTGCTCTTCCGCTTTCAGTTTCATTTCTTTAACTTTAGCTTTACGTTCATTAGTGACGCCAACTAAGAATTCTTTCGTTTGGCTATGGCAAGTTGCACAGGTTTCTTCGAAACGGTCAAATGGATTACCCACTTTATGATCGGTAAATTTCTTACCTTCAGGGCTAGTCACTTTTGGCATATGGCAGTCAACACAACTGACATTATTTTTACCATGAATACCCAGTTTCCACGTTTCATACTCTGGATGTTGCGCTTTTAACATAGGTGTTTTAGACAGCGCATGAGTCCAATCGGAGAACTCGATACCGTCGTAGTAAACTTCCATCTGGTCAACAGTTATGCCCATATCCCAAGGGAATTTGACGAAACCTTTTTTGTCTTCTTTTTTCTCAAAATAGTATTCAACGTGGCACTGACCGCACACCATAGATTGCTTGTCTTTCTTCGAAGCTTTATCAAATGGCGTACCGATAGCATCCATTGCACGGTCTACATAAGGACGAGAGATCCGCAGTTTTGGTGAGCCTTTTTCATGACAATCACCACAGCCAATGGTGTTAGTGACTTCAGGGCCACCCTTAGCCCATTTACCTTTGAAGTAGCCATCTTCACCTTGCTCTTCAATTAAGCGAGGTACATCAGGGCTCTTACAGCTCCAACATGCCATAGGCAATGGACCATCTTCCGCATTTTTCGGCGCACCAGTACGTAGGGTATTACGCACGTCGGTCACGGCATACATATGGCCGCGAGGAGCGTTGTAATCTTTTGCGAATGCATAGCCAGCCCACAGGATCACCATATTAGGATCCTGCCCAATCGCATCGACAAGTTCTTCACTCTTTGCGGTATCATGCCAGCTATTATATTGATTCTTAAATTTATCTTTATAAACTTCGTTGCGAGGCTCTGTTTTATCACTCGCCATTGCGCCCGCTGCCATGAAGCTGGCGGCAACCAGTGCACTCAGTGCAAAGGACTTACCTGTCATCTTCTTCATCATCTCATCTCCGTGTTGCATTATTGTTGTAAATCACGACATCTCCATGGTCAAACTTAGTGATTTAACCCTGCTAAAAATATACCTCTTAGGGGGTATCTAGGTTGAAGTTTGCGCTAGATCAAAATGTAAAGGTGTTGTTGTTCACATTTCTATACTTTTGTTAATGTATTACATTATTTTCTAATGTAAAAACCACTGCAAAGTGCCATAACAGCGGCCATCAAAATGAACAGCGGATTAATGAAACGAGGTAGTCTCACCTCAAAAATCTTAGGATTAATGTTAGTACTTATTCTGCTCTCTAGTAGTTTATCGACTTTTGCTATCATCAATTTGTCCTACAGCTTAGGCGACGCCAAGGCGATTAATGCCTCAGGGTCGCTGAGGATGCAAAGCTATCGGTTAATGTTTTACGCCAACTCAGGCAGTGAGGCCGCACAGGATAAAATTACCGAATTCGAAAATACGCTCTATTCCGACACATTAAAGCCCTCGGAAAGTTGGTTTAGTCCACCAGAAATTGCCGCTCAATATCAGCTTGTCATCGATAAATGGCTGGTGATGAAACACTACATAGAACAAGAAAACTCCCGCGATTATGTCGCCTCACTGAAGGACTTTGTTGATACCATAGATTTACTGGTGCTTGAGATGGAGCACTACGCCGCCTTTAAACTCAGGCTCCTTGCCGCCAGCCAAATATTAGGCTTAGGCGTCATGCTCATTATCGCTTTTGTGGCCGTGCGTTTTACAAAGAAGAAAGTGGTGATCCCACTGCAAAAACTGATGGAGTCGGCGAATACCATTTCTAAGGGTAATTTTGAAATTGAAATGCCCGAGACCGAATACATTGAACTTACAGCGCTGACCCATGCCCTACAAAAAACGGCGAAGGAACTCGCGACGCTTTATGGCAACTTAGAATCGCAGGTAGCAGAAAAAACCCTAGCGCTGACAAGGGCCAACAACGAGCTGGCATTCTTATATGATAACCTACTGACATTAAACGCGAATAAACTCGATTACAAAGCTCTTAAAGCGGCGCTGAATCAGTTAAAAGGCTATGAATCACTCGACTACCTAAGACTCATCATTCAATACCCAGAGCAAGAGTTAGAAGTGATTGAGGCCGATGGCGGTTGGCCAGATATGACTCAAGAGAGCACCCGTTTCCCACTGCAATTTGAGCAGGCTAATTTAGGCTATTTAGAGTTAATTGCCGACCAAACACCCAATATCGCCTTGTTTAACAATTTCGCAATTATGTTGACGCGCTCAATCGTGATCCACAATGCCACAGAGCAAAGACAGCAACTGGCGCTAATGGAGGAACGTGGCGTGATTGCCCGGGAGCTGCACGACTCTTTGGGTCAAGTGCTATCTTTCCTAAAAATCCAAATTAGCTTATTACGCAAAAACTTAGATTGCAGTTGCCGCAGTCCAATCATTGAGGCGCAGTTAACCGAAATCAACGAAGGTGTAAGCACTGCCTACGTGCAGCTCAGGGAGTTACTATCCACCTTTAGGCTCACAATTAAAGAGCCCGATCTAAAAAGTGCTTTAGAGGCTATGCTTGAGCAACTCAGGACAAAGACGAATATAAAGATAACCTTAGACTATAAACTTGCGCCACAATGGCTAGAGGCAAAGCAGCACATCCACATACTGCAGATCACGCGAGAAGCAACGTTAAACGCCATCAAACACGCCGAGGCCAGCCTCATTAACATCTATTGCTATAAGGATGACGAGGGTATGGTCAATATTGATGTTTGTGATAACGGCATAGGTATTGGACATTTAAAAGAACGAGATCAACATTTTGGCATAGGTATAATGCATGAACGAGCCAGTAAGCTTTCAGGTAAAGTCGTGTTCAGCGACAATGATTTAAAGAGATTTAAACCTGCTATGGCAACAACGACTGAGCAAGGATGCAATGCACAAGACGACGCACTCAACCCTAACAGCCCATTAAACCTTATGCAGCACAGCAAAGGGTCAAGTGGCACTAGAGTGACGCTTATTTTCCCATCTCAACAGGAGCCTTCAAATGGGTAAACCTTATTCCGTACTAGTGGTCGATGACCATCCCCTCTTGCGCAAAGGCATCTGCCAACTCATCGCTTCAGATCCTGACTTCAGCCTATTTGGCGAAGCCGGTAGTGGTTTAGACGCATTAACCGCAGTGGTCACCGATGAACCCGACATCATATTGCTCGATCTGAATATGAAAGGCATGACAGGCTTAGATACCCTCAACGCCATGCGCCAAGAAGGTGTTACCTCACGCATAGTAATTCTCACCGTTTCCGATGCAAAACAGGATGTTATCCGTTTACTTCGCGCTGGAGCCGACGGCTATTTGCTTAAAGATACTGAGCCAGATTTGCTGCTCGAAAAACTCAAAAATGCCATGCTTGGCCACAGGGTGATCAGCGATGAAGTCGAGGAATACCTTTACGAACTTAAAGATGCGACCGATGAACAAGAATGGATTTCGAGCCTAACCCCAAGGGAGCTGCAAATTCTACAGCAACTGGCGGAAGGCTTAAGTAATCGCATGATTTCAGAGCATTTACACATTAGTGAAGGCACTGTTAAAGTGCACGTGAAAAACCTACTGCGTAAAGCCAATGCTAAATCGAGAACCGAAATGGCGGTGCGCTATCTGAATCATTAAAGATACAAAAATGAGCTTGGTATCGCGCAAACAATAAAGGCAATCCCATGATTGCCTTTATGTTTTTATCAAATAGAGATTAAATAAATGATTACAAACCTTTCTCAATAAATTGCTGCCAACTCAATAGCGCCTGCTCAAAATCCTCAAGGCCACAATAAGCTTCTGACTCAGCATCATAGAGTGACATAGCCTCTTCTAATTCATATTCTTGCTCAAAGCCTAAGGTATTGGCAAAGACTCGCGCCTGTTCACGCTCTAACTCTAAGGTAAAATCATTACCAACAAGACGCCATGAACCTCGTTTATCGGCTTGAATTTCTTTTATCACACCCAACACTTGCTGAATTTTAGCTAACTCAGTCCCTAATTCTTCCGTAAACCATTGCCCAAGCACTTCATGATCCATGCTAAAGCTAGCCAAAAAAGTGCCAGTTAAACTGTTACGCCGAAATTCGTATTCCATTTTATTGTCTCTTTGATCTAAGCCTACTAATGCTAATTTTAACCTATCCTTGGCTAAGTTGCTTGCATCCCTCAGCACATCAAATTTATGTCAATTTACGTTTGTCTCATGTCGTTAAGCATAAGTACTGACTTCATTTTCATGACAAAATCAGTTAGTTTGTTTGGATGATTTTGAAAGTTAAATGGAATGCGATATGCACGAAGGGTTTATCTACAGTTTAGTGCTCAGCGGCGCCCAAGCGGGTTCCACCTTGAGCCTAGAACAGATCGAAAAATGGGATCCTCAGGATGGCCTACTCTGGTTACACCTTCGCTATCGCAATAAAAAGGCACGCCACTGGATACTCAATAGCGGTCTGCCTAAGGTCGAAAGTGATGCCCTACTCGCCCAAGACACTCGCCCCCGCGCTGTGATTACAGGTGAAGGCATATTACTCGCATTACGCGGCGTTAACCTCAACCCCAATTCTGCTCCCGAAGACATGGTGGCAGTGCGTATCTATGCCGATAAACAGCGGATCATTTCCACCTGCGATCGCGAGTTACAGTCGGTCAAAGATGTCGCCGAGTTGATCCTTGAGGGAAATGGGCCTACAACTACGGGGGACTTTATCGTCGCAATCTGTGAGCGACTGACCAATCGTAAAGTCGAGTTTATTGATAAATTGGAAGAACAGCTCTCTGATTTAGAAGAGCTAGTCGTCTCAGGCAATGTGAAAGACTTACGTACCGATATCGCCGAACTGCGCCGTCAAACTGTAGCCATTCGCCGCTATTTAGCCCCACAGCGCGAAGCATTCTCGAAAATGATTTCCGAGCAATTCAGCCTATTTAAAGATACTGAGCGACTCAAGCTGAGGGAAACAAACGATAAACTTATCCGCACCATTGAAGATCTCGATGCCCTGCGCGATAGGGCTAATGTGACTCAAGAAGAATTACTCAGTCAGCAGTCGGAGCAACTCAACAAACGCTTATACTTCTTATCCTTAGTGTCAGCAATCTTCTTACCGTTGGGCTTTTTAACAGGCTTACTTGGGGTCAATATTGGCGGGATACCGGGCGCGGACAACACTTGGGCCTTCGCCACCTTCTGCGGCATATTAATCTCACTCGTCGCCCTGCAAATGGCGCTGTTTTATCGATTTAAGTGGTTATAGCCACCTTAAAACAACAAAGCCAATCGATTAGGATTGGCGTTGTTTTCTCTCAGTCCCATAAACTAATTGTTATGGGCTAATGCTTATACTCTAAGCGGGCGATTATGTCGTTGGTAACTCAAACACATGAGTCATGACTTTATAAAGCTCAGTTCCTTGGTGCACTGATGCCGAAGCAAAGTGCAAAATCGGCACGCAGTCCTGCGGCAAACTAACCGTTTTTAGCTCATCCGCCGTACCGTATAAATCCATACGCAGTAAATTCACTAAGGGCTGCCCCGCAGCTAATGGCTCGCCCACAGGTGCAAGGTATTCCACTAAACCAGAACTTGGCGCGTGATATTTTTTATAGTCTTTTAGATAACAACCAAAGCGCGGCATTTTAGCGGGCGCAACGGTTTCAGCGATCACGCCTCGGTGGCTTAAATATGCCAAAATCCCTTGTGCATCAACCCGTGCATCCTCAAGACAGACGCGCTCTTGGCTCGCCAATTCCAACGTTAACGCTGACACTGCAACCCCTAAATCACGCCCTTGAGATTTTGCAAAATCACTCAATTGCCACCAAGGACAAAACGCAGCCTCATCCATGGCGCCACCAAAAGCATTGGGGATAATGAGCGTATAAGGGATCGACAAAAACTGCGCAGCAGCTAAGTCATATTCAGGACAATACAAGTGCTTACAAGACTTAGGACCGGTGTGCAGATCGAGCACTATATCCGCACCATGGGCCATAATCTGCAGGTTAACCGCAAGCCTATGGCCGGTTGTAATGCCCCATTCATGCCGTAATTTTTGCTGACAAGCTTCAACCAAAGTACTGCGATAGGCTTGGATCAGCTCGCTATCACTCAGCTTGGCATGTTCCCCATACCAAGTCGTTAAATCGATTGCATGATTCAAATACTCACGATTCCAATTCGCGCCCGTAATAGGATCAAATCGGCCAAGGGTAAACTCACCACTTTTTTGGTTGATACCGAGTGGATTCGCCAATGGCACTAAGGTGATTTCGCCGCGGATGTCACAGTGTTCAAGCTGCTTCATCAACTGATAAATCACCGCATTACCTTGTACTTCAGCACCGTGGACATTGGCCTGAATATACACTTTGGGGCCAGTCGCCTTATCGTCACTCGGCTTGAAATGGTAGATAGGCAAAGTGAGTGCTTGCCCTGCGGCAAGCTCCCCGATTTGCAGAGACGATGTTGTCGGCAACATATTAAGCGCCTTCGAACAGATTTTGATGCAGCGATTTAACCACTTGCGCAGCTTCCGACTCTGCCACTAACACACACAGATTATGTGGGCTGGCACCTTGGCAAATCATCCGCACATTGTGTGGTTCTAACACTTCAAACACACGACGACAAATACCCGGCGTCGTCGCGATGCGGTTACCGATAATCGCCACTAAGGCCAATCCATCTTCAACTCGCACACGACAATGCTGTGATAATTCTTGCAGCAATGCCTCACTCAACAGACCTTGACCACTTGAATCTGAACCGGTTTTATCGAGGGTTAGAGACACATTCACTTCTGAGGTGGTAATCAGATCCACACTGATCTTATGTCGCGCTAATGTCGCAAAGGTTTCCGCTAAAAAGCCCTGCGCATGCAGCATTTGCAGGCTGTGAAGATTTAACAGAGTTTGATCGCGGCGCAAGGCCACAGCGCGGAATACGGGCGCATCTTCCACTTGATGACGGATCCAAGTCCCGCCCTTTTCAGGATCTTTACTTGAACCCACAAACACTTGAATTTGCTGACGAACGGCAGGAAGAATAGTCGCTGGATGCAATACCTTAGCACCAAAGGTCGCCATCTCGGCAGCCTCATTGAAACTGATCTCGGCAATCGGAAAGGCATTGGGCGCCAAACGAGGATCCGTTGTATAAATCCCCGCAACATCAGTCCAAATTTCGACCGCTGAGGCGCGTAACGCTTCGGCTAACAGCGCAGCAGAATAATCACTACCGCCGCGACCTAACGTGGTCGTTTGACCGGCGTCATCGGCACCGATAAAGCCTTGCGTGACAATCACTTGTTCAGCTAACAGTGGCTGTAGATAATCACGAGCTAAAGTCGCAATCTGCTCAACCTGAGGTTCCGCGCGGCCAAAGTGGCTGTCAGTACGTAATACTCGGCGCACATCGAAGGCACTTGAGTTGACACCTTTCTCGCGGATCACCGCCGAAAACAACGCCGAAGAACATTGCTCACCGAGGGACAACAACTCATCCATAGTCGCTTTGCTGCGTTGTGATGCGAGCGCTTCACTCAATACCGACATGCGACTCAATAATTTATCTAATGCGGCGGCCACATCGTTAGGACGACCGAGCTTATCTAAAATCGCATATTGAATTTGGGCAATTTGTTTTAATCGCTGTAATCGTCCATCGTCGTTGATGGCTTCTTGGGTCAATTCCACTAACAGATTCGTCACGCCGCTCGAAGCGCTGACCACGACTAAACGGCAATCAGGATTAGCTAACACTATGTCTGCACAGCGATTCATAGCGTTATAGTCGGCGACTGAGGTGCCACCAAATTTTGCGACAACGAAGGACATTAGCGCACCTCCGTGAAACACGTAGGGCAAGAAATAAACGCAGATTGAATAAAATATTGATTAACTAACATGATCACACTCCGAACTGACTTCGTTCGAAGAGCCTGGTGCTCAATGATAACGCACCCCAAAAGAAGGGAAACAGCAATCGTCACCAGAAGCTCTCCACCAATTACAGGTGACAATCGTCAGGATTCAGCCTGAGCGACCGACATAAACATGCAGCAACCATATCTATGCCTCGGCGTTAATCTCCCTCATCAGTCATCGCTGGAGTTTGTGCTCCTCTGACCGACTACCTAGTTAACGCTCCTCTTCTGTTCCTTTCCTAGGAAAGGGACGAAAAAAGTAGCAATAAACCCCTAATGAAGTCAATGCTAATTTCATAACAAATGAACAATTTAAATAAAATCTTTTGAAAACAACTAAGTATTCAAATCGGGTAGCTCGTATACCAGCTGCACATAATCTCTAAATTTGCCTAAACACACTTCATCATGTCCATCCAAGGTGCAAGGCACTAAGCTCACATCCCCTTGTTCGACAACATAAATCGCATATTGATTAAATTTCTTACCCAATTGCAATGCCATCGTTCTATCGATAAACACGGCCCAACTTTTTTCCATGTGGGATAAATCCGGTGCAGCGCCCACTAAAGCACGATAAGGGCTACCGAGTAATTCAATTTCACGGAGAAGTTGGCGATCGAGTAAACGGTTTTGGCTAGGAGAGAGAAGTTTTGAAGCGGGATTATGAGCGGTAATAACAGCAAAGGAAAAATCACAGGATAATGCTTGAGTCAGCAAAAACAACGGCGCTTGGTAACATTGCCACAAATTTTGAGTCGTATTGTCCATTGGTAGTCTAGTCGAAAAATGAACCCAAGCTAGTGTAGCAGAGTGATTGTAAAATCCAAAGAGGCGTGAACTGGCTCACAGGAATAAGAAATACATTAGTTATACTAATCAATAGCTAAAGTAAATATCATGGTAAAAACCCCTGCTCACCTAAAATTTGTTAACATTTCATTTGTTAACAAATGACTAAAACGAGTACAATGTACGTACTGGTGAGTTGAAACAGATTGAGCAAGATGCTTATCGTTCAATACAGTTTGTTACATATATCGCTTAAAGTAACGTGAACTGACCGGGCATCTGTTTAAAATCTGTTCTACATTTGATTTGTCTTTTAAACATTTAAAAAAAACAATAGTTAAGGAACTTATTCTAACTATTGCTTATCGAAGTTGGTACTGATTACGTTTTCTCGTATTACACTTAAACGTGCACTTAATCTACATCCAGATATAGATGTCACCGTAAAGATTTTCCTTTTGAGCACAAAGCAGTTCAAGGAAGTATCAACGCTTTTATGAATATAAGAGCCCGAAGTAAGTTGCTCTTATTGGTTAGTATAAACTGATTAAAATTTAGGTAAATAATATGCAAAATCCGCACATTCTGATCGTTGAAGATGAAGCCGTTACCCGTAACACGCTGAGAAGTATTTTCGAGGCAGAAGGGTATGTGGTAACTGAGGCCAATGATGGCGCAGAAATGCATAAGGCTATGCAGGAAAACAAAATTAACTTGGTCGTTATGGACATTAACTTGCCAGGTAAGAATGGTCTATTGTTGGCACGTGAACTACGTGAAATCAACAACATCGGTCTTATCTTCCTGACAGGTCGTGACAACGAAGTCGACAAAATTCTTGGACTTGAAATTGGCGCGGACGATTATATTACCAAGCCGTTCAACCCACGTGAATTAACGATTCGTGCTCGTAACCTTCTGACTCGTGTCAACAGCGCTGGCGCTGAAGTCGAAGAAAAGAGCTCAGTAGAATACTACCGCTTCAATGATTGGAGCTTAGAGATCAACAGCCGTTCATTAGTGAGCCCACAGGGTGAATCTTACAAACTGCCACGTAGCGAGTTCCGCGCTATGCTGCACTTTGTTGAAAACCCAGGCAAAATTTTGACTCGTGCCGATCTACTGATGAAAATGACTGGCCGTGAACTTAAGCCACACGATCGTACTGTAGACGTGACTATCCGTCGTATCCGTAAGCATTTCGAAAGCTTGCCAGATACGCCAGAAATCATCGCGACTATTCACGGTGAAGGCTATCGTTTTTGCGGTAACTTAGAAGGCTAATCGCCCGCTAAGCGACATCCGCATTAATTGGTTTGATAAGAATCGATTCACAAAAAACCAGATCCTAGGATCTGGTTTTTTTATGCCTACTATTTGGTGTTTTTCAACTGCCTATCGAGGAAATCTGCCAGTGAGCGATATAAGTGATTACGCACTTTCTCGCCACGCATCGAATGTTTAGATCCAGGATAATCGATCATCTGGAACAACTTGCCCTCATCCTGCAACGCCTTATAAACCCGAGTGCTGTTTTCAAACAAGACGTTATCATCGGCCATGCCGTGATACATCAACAAACCCGCTTGATAGTTTTTCACATAAGGGAACACGCTGCTGGCTTCATAACCCTTTTCATTCCCCTCAGGATGGGCTAAGTAACGCTCAGTATAATGGGTGTCATATAAGCGCCAGTCGGTTACAGGTGCACCAGAAATCGCAGCTTTAAAGTAATCCGGCGCCTTAAATAAACTCATCAAGGCCATGTAACCACCATAGCTGTGGCCGTAAATTGCTACATTATCGGCATCGACAAATGGCAGACTCCGTAAATAGTCCACTCCCACTTTTTGATCCTTGACTTCAGCTTCACCCAAGTGACGGTAAATCACTTGCTCAAACTTTGTGCCCCTGTGGGCGCTGCCGCGGTTATCCAACTGGAACACCACATAGCCTTGTTGAACAAGATACTGGGTAAAGTAGTCCTGCTCGCTCCAACTGTTGGTCACTAACTGTGCGTGCGGCCCACCGTAAACCCGTACAACGACAGGGTATTTCTTGCTCGCATCAAACGGCACAGGTTTGAATAAACGGGTTTGCAACACTTGGCCATCTTCGGCTTTCAGTTCACCAAATTCAGGGAGTTGCCACAGACCCGCATAGTCATATAAAGGATGGCCTTGCTTGACTTCATTTTGCTCAACCCAAGCCAGTTGCTGGCCCTTGTCACCGTGTAAACTGATCTGCGGTGGCTGAGATAAGCTATTGAAATAATCCAGATACACACTTTGATTGTCGGCAAACACAGGATCGTGCATGCCCGCTTGCTTGCTTACCCGCTCAACCTTGCCACCCGCTAAAGGCACGCGATAGAGTTGTTTCTCGATTGGCGTATCTTTGCGGCCAGTGAAATATACCCAACCAGCGGTTTCATCTATGTATTCCAACGCATCGACAGCCCACTCGCCCTGAGTCAATTGGGTTTTAAGTTTGCCTTTTAAGTCAAAAAGATACAGATGATTAAAGCCGTCACGCTCAGATGCCCAAATAAAAGCCGATTGCTGTTTTAAAAAGTGCAGATCGTTATTGAGGTTCACCCAAGCGTTACTGCGTTCTTTCACTAAGGTTTTTGGCTTAGTCAGCGAGTCTAACGCCACCAGTTGCAAATCTAGCTTATGTTGATCGCGGCTCTGCCACTGGAACGACATATGTTTGCTATCGGGCAACCAATCGACCCGCGGCAGGTAAATATCTTTGCTCTTGTCTTCGCTGTTCTCTTCGCGCAGGGTCACCCAATTGATAGCCTTATCTTTTAACGTGACCACACCGAGGGCGATATCGACGTTGTTTTTGCCGGCATAGGGATAGCGCTGCTCAGTAAGTTTAATACCATCAGCATAGATTTCGTTACGGGTTACTTGCTCGACACCGGACTCATCAATACGGGTAAAGGCGATGGCCGATTCATCGGGCGCCCACCAATAACCTGTCATGCGATCCATTTCCTCCTGAGCGACAAACTCGGCCATGGCATTTTTAATCGCCCCGCCGCCATCGCTCGTCATAGCTTGGAGTTTTTTGGTCGCCAGATCTAACACATACAGATTTTGATCCCGCACGAAAGACACAAAATGTCCCTTGGGCGATAGGCGCGCATCTGTGGCAAACCCTTCGCCAATGGGAAGTTGGCTGACACTGTTATCCACTAATGAGAAATAATACAGATTACCAGCAGCCGGAATTAATAGCGCTTGGCTATCATCGGCCCAGAAGTACTCCATAATGCCTTCGCCATAAATACGTTGGCGTTCGCGGCGGGCCTTTTCTTCATCGGATAATTCATTGCTTGCCAACTTATCGGCATTGAGCAATAGGCTAGATTTGCCCGTCTTTACATCCATCTGCCAGAGATCATAAAAGTTTTGATTGTCTTTACGGCCCGCAAGATAAGTGACACGCTGACCATCGGGTGACAATTTCAAACCTCGAGGACTGGTGCCCGCTAATGCGGGCGAGGCATTCATTCGCTCAATCGTCAGTGGCAGTTTGCCGCCTTCCATTGCATAAGCTGGGGTAATTGAAAACATAGCTGTCGAAATCATGGCCATTTGGCTCGCTATCAGTAGGGGAACGGCGCGCACCTTAAGTGAGCACGCAGGGAACCAAGTTAACCTATTTTTAATCATTATTATTCCTTGGAAACATAATCGCCTAAGATGTCAGCGATTAAAAACAAGCCGACATTGTGCCAGAGGCCGCCTATAAATAGAAAGAGCATGCAATATGCCGATACAAATTAGGCCCTTGCGCCAAGCTCAATCCAAATAATCCCTAAAAGCCTTAATATTCGCTAAAAGCATCAGCAACATCGCTGAAATTGTCGACTAACTGAGTTATCATTCGCGGCAAATAACGAAATTGACCTCATTGTTGAACCTCTAAAGGACATAACATGCAGACTCTTGCCCAGCACCTGACCTCACAGGCAGTGAACGACTCCCTCTCCCACCTAATTTTAACCTTAGCCGACACCTCAAAAGCCATTAGCCATGCCGTTCGCCACGGTGCACTTGCGGGCGTGTTAGGCGCGACTGAGCAAGAAAACGTCCAAGGTGAAACCCAGAAAAAACTGGATATCATCACCAACGACATGCTCAAAGATGCATTAAAAGCTGACGGTACAGTGCGCGGTTTGGCGTCGGAAGAAGAAGATCATGTGGTTGAAGTCAGCCGAAATGGTCAATATCTGGTGTGTTTCGATCCACTTGATGGTTCATCTAATATCGATATTAACTCATTAGTCGGCACCATTTTCTCCGTCCTGCCCGCCCCTGCTGGCGAGCTGACTGAAACTAGTTTTTTACAATCTGGCCGCGCACAATTAGCCGCAGGTTATGTACTTTATGGTCCATCAACCATGCTGGCATTAACCACAGGCCAAGGCGTGCAACTGTTTACTTTGCACCCCGCAACCAATGAGTTTTTACTGACTAACGCCGCCATGAGCATTAGCCCAGATACCGCCGAATTTGCCATTAACATGTCGAACCAACGTTTTTGGGAAGCGCCAATGCAAACCTATATTGCCGATTTACTGCTCGGTAAAATTGGCCCACGCGAAAAATCATTCAACATGCGCTGGATTGCGGCCATGGTCGGCGATGTACACCGCGTGCTATCTCGCGGTGGTATTTTCACTTACCCAACCGACAATAAAGATCCTAAAAAACCGTACAAACTGCGCTTGATGTACGAAGCCAACCCAATGGCCTTCTTAGTCGAACAAGCTGGCGGTAAGGCTTCTACCGGTTATGAAACCATTTTGGATATTCAACCAACACAAATTCACCAACGTGTTGCCGTCATCCTAGGCAGCAGCAACGAAGTCGACGCTTGCCTGAGCTACCACGGTATCGATTACAGCGAAGAGCCAAATATAGAGTAAGCCGAATCGCTTAGATTTTGATTTTTATGATGAAAGCCACTGATTACAGTGGCTTTTTTGTTAATTATACGGCCTTGCGGCCGAGAAGGTCGTGGGGCTTCACCCCACACCCGACCAAGGAGGACTGCTCGTCCTATCCTCCTTGGATGCTCCATGACGTCCCCAACGGAGTTGAAAGCCCCTTGTGCTCATTGCCAAATCTGCTATCGCTTCCGAAGGATGCGTCCCTGCACCTGCGAAAGCTAGCTCGGCATCCATGCCGAGACTCACGCAATTTGTCTATTCGCCCTGCGGCAACTCCGAGGGGATGGTGTATTCCTCAGACACTGGAGTTCTTGGAAAGTAATCAAGGCATAAAAATGAAGCCTATTTGCTCTTTGGCCTTTAATAAAGAGTCTTCAATGCCCTTCTGCAACTTCGCAGGGAAAGATGAACTTCTGCAATCTCAGAGTTAGCTGTTAATCCCAAAAGATTGGTTCCTGAACCATCTTTTTTAATCCAGCTAAACCCTGTGTATATCTGATAGTAAATAATGACACTCCCAGCGTTAATGATTAGCTATTTTTGTCTTTATCTTTGAACTGCAAAGTGGGTATTATGAGGCTGATTATTATCAAGTTATGAATGGATGCTGTTGATAAATGATTCTAAAAACCAAAACACTTCAAAATACCCAAACACCACAAACGATTGCGGGTCAAAAACAAGAACAGGATGTTGCCTTCTATTTACGCCGCGCCTTCAAAGATCATCCAGAAGTGTTGGTCATCAATGATTTTCGATTCACCTTTAATGACGAAACCGCGCAAGTTGATCACTTAATTATTTACCCCTACGGTTTTGTGCTAATTGAATCAAAGAGCATAAAAGGCCATGTAGAAGTCAACCAACAGGGTGAATGGACTCGCAGCCACGGCAATCACTGGTTTGGCATGCCCTCACCAATCAAACAGGTTGAACTACAACAATCACTGCTTAAAGAGATGCTAAAGCAGCATCGAAGTGAAATTCTCGGCAAGTTACTCGGAATAAAACAGCAGGGCTTTGGCATGCGTTGCTGGGACCATGTGTGCGCGGTATCAAGTGATGCGGTAATCAACAGAGATACTATGCCAACGGCCATTTCTGAGTTGTTAGTTAAAACAGAGTTTTTAGTCGATAAACTTGAAAAAATCATGAATCTTAAAAGTAAGTTCATGCGCATTATAAATGTAAGCGACACCCGCCCCGACTTTAATCAACAAGAACTCAATTCCATTACCAAGTTCTTAATCGATCGACATATAGAACCACATAAATCAACCAATGAAATAACGCTCCCGCAGACACAACAAATTAGAGAGCCTGTTGCGCACTTTGAAGTTAATAAAGCATTTGAAGCTCAAACCCAAGCAATAACGCAATCTACTACACACAGCATTCTTAGCTGTAAACATTGCGGAGAATCAACAAACTACACCCCAATGTACGGTAAGTTTGGTTACTACATTAAATGCAATCAATGCACCAAAAACACACCAATGAAACAAACGTGCCCAATGTGCCAAAGCAAAAATATCAAAATACGAAAACGCAGCCAGAGCTATGCTCTCACCTGCCAAGATTGCAGTCATAGCTCACAGGTGATTTAGTACTTGAAAAATTGATTCCACTCCTGATTTTTCAGGACGTTATAGCTTAAAAAATTCACAGTTTTATAACCCTAAGAGAATCTAGACACAAATAAATATCTGAGAATACCAATATATTTAGCCCATAAAATTGAATTAACTTACTGGCTGCAAAACTATTGAAGTAAACACCTATATGAGCATAAAAGAACATTTAATGAAGTTAGCCGTTGAATTAAAAAACACCCATTCTACTGAGTTTTCATGGAGTAAAGAGCATGGTTTCCCGAACCTCGTAACAGATGAAACCCATGGATACCAGATAAAATTTACTAATATTGCATTAATGCATCTCAATAATCTTTCACTTGTTCTCTACGAAAATCGCAGTAAAAACACGCCAAGAATTGAACTCAAGATCTATACCAAGTGTACTCGACAAATTGTTGCTAATATGTTTGCGCTAGGTAAGCTTGATAGTCAACTCATAGAAGGTGATAAAGTCATAATTAGAGAACTTAAGTGTGCAATTGAAGAATATATAAAAAATAAAACAACAGCATTCACACATTATTTTCCTGCTTGGACTTTAGGATTAGAATCGGATAAACCTTTTGAGTTTGGCCCTATAATGCTTATTAGTAGAAAGGATTGGCTTTCAACGGTTGATTTCCCTCAAAATGCGAAGGACATGTACTTTGGTGAAAAAGAAGAAAATAATAGATGGAAAGAAATTGTAGCGGAACTATTAGATGGGAAACGCTCACAAGATTATCCATTAAGTCTAGCCACAGAAATATATCCTGCAATAAAACACTGTCCCTCTTTAATTAAAGTAACTATTAATGGTTTTGAAAAAAATTTTTCTCAAAAGTTAGCAATCATTGTAGCAAAAACAGCTCTTGATTCCATTTCACTATTACTAGGAAACGATAAATTATTCTTGCAGCAAGCAATCTATGGGGAGCGATTAATTCCTATTGATTTCTATAGTTTAATCGAAACTGATGGCTATCTTTGGGGACCGGGAAATGGATTAAGTGATAGAGTGATTTGTCATTCTAAACAGACTTTTGAGGATTGTCTGGATAAATCAAAATCAGTGATCCCGCCACTTGTGTCTATTTTGCATGGACTTTTAGCGCCTGAACAACACCCATCACCTAAACTAGCAATGCGTTGGGCTACTGCACTTAATTGGCTTGCTGAAGGCTGTCGTGAATCAAATGATTCAATAGCTATGGCTAAACTTGGTTCTAGTCTAGATGTACTCTCTTGTGGCGGTAAGACCGATGGCATATCAAAAATGGTATCAAACTTACTTCAGATAAAAGAGGATACGGTTGTATTAAAAAATCAATGTAAAACATTAAAGCAACTTATTAGAAAAATTTATGAAGATGGACGTTCTAAGGTTTTACACGGTACTTATTATGACAGATTAGAATCTTTTGAAATTGAGAGGAAGCATGCTTTCGACATTGCAAGAGAAACACTTTTAAGTGCCGCAATTTGCCTTCACGAATATAAAGGAGGAGACAGAGACACAGCATTTAGAAGTATGCAGCCTATAAATGATAAGTAAGGTAAGAAAATTAATACAAAGATGGGACAGGAAAACTCTTTTGGGATTAACAGCTAACACCGAGATCACAGAAGTTCACCTCCCCTCGGAGTTGCCGCAGGGCATTTGCGTTCGTTGCGTGATCGAGGCATATATGCCGAGATAGCGTCAGTCGAATCAGGGACGAGCGTCTGACGCGATAGCATAAGAACGCTAAATGCCCAAGGGGCTTTCAACTCCGTTGGGGGCGTCTTGGAGAATCCAAGGAGGATAGGACGAGCAGTCCTCCTTGGTCGGGTGTGGGGTGAAGCCCCACGACTTTGACTTACCTCGGACGTAAGGCCGCAATTGCTAACATACTCACAGCGATAACCTTGCCAATTCAACACCAAACAAACCAGCACTATTATCGGGTGTGGGTGAAGCCCCTTGATTCACCTCGGCCGTAAGGCCACAAAGCCAAAAGCTACGTAGCAAGTGCGAAATGTGGCGCAAAGAAAGTCACGACGGGTACAAACTCCAAAGCACAAATTTGCCACAGCAGCCGCAAGGCCAGCGTGAGTGACCATAGCTGGACTCACACATTTATAAATCAAGAAGGCCAACACCCCGCAGCATGGTTGGCGGGGATTGGTATTTTGTGGCATAAGCGGTGAATTAAAGCCAGATAAGAGCTGCCGCTCCTGTTTGTCGTCTGTCAATTGAATACATCAAACAGGCGGCTTTACTGACATTGCTATTTTACTTCCAACCGATTATTTACCGAGTGCACACCAGAGGTTGCTGCCGTCACCCGTTCAGCTTGGTCTTTCTGAGCTTGGCTATTTACATTGCCGGAAATGGTGACATCGCCCTTGCGGGTTTCTATCTGAATATCTAAATTTTGTAGCTGCTGATCAGCGATCAACGCAGTATTAACTGCTGTGGCAATTTTAATATCATCACCAGTACCATCCTCGGTTGTTACAGTTAAGTCTGGTGTACCTGTTTGGGTATTCACATTGCCACTATCACAACCGTTAAGCAGTAAACTACCAACGAGTACAACACCAGCGGTAACGAACGTAAGTTTCATGGTTTGCATTATAAGCTCCTTCACACTGCAAAAAGTGCAGGGTAATAACCATAATGCAATAACACCAGTTTGAGCTCTGTGCGCTGGCAGACATACAAATCGATCTAGGGCGAGATCACTTGTTAGACTCTTAATTAAACGTCAAGGGTGAGCCCCACGACTTTGATTCACCTCGGCCATTAGGCCGCAAAGCCAAAATCTACACAATAACCCAAAGATAACCCACTAATTGCTAACACACAGATTTTGCTGAATCTTCCAACGGCGCTGCATCACAGGAATTGAAAAACCATAACAAAACACCACGATTAGAGGCTGAATTTGAAAGCTCAGCTCGGGCCAGAGCATGAAAGCTGCCACACAGGCTAAGGTGCGCACTATCGCATGCACTATGGCCACCTTTTGCGCAGCTAAAACACCGTGGACTAACCACATTAAACCTGTTTGCACCGCAAGGGCGAAAGGCAAGGCTAAATAGTTTTCCATAAAAAAGGGAATACTAATGCTAAAGGTTAAAAAACTCATCCCCATCGCAGCGAGAAACACAGTCTCAAACCAATTACGCTCAGCGCTTTTCTTAAACGAGATATTCTCGCCCGTCAGCCGCGAAATACCCATGGCAAGGTAGATAATAGAACCAGTACCGATAAAGACCGCCATAACCAACTGCGAAGGAGGTAATACAAAGCTCAATAAAAACAGTAAGCTCCACACAATCATGCCGGATAAAGGCATAGCTAAAGCACGTTGTTGACGGTATTCGATTAATTGTTGGTCCAGTGATTTATGTTGCATGATTAAGCCTCCTTGTTTAGATGACTTAAGTATCTGCGTAAAATGTCCATCACGGCAGTGTGAGTTGTCAGCAATCTAGGATGACAAATGTCACTTCCTTCATCAAAGCCCTAAAATACCGAGAAAAATGATCATCCATGGCTGAATTTACTTGGTATTAGGTTGAAAAAAGCGACGATCAGACATATCAAAGGCAGTGCAAATTAAACGATGTGGCGCCACTAACACCCAAATAGGGTTTAAATAACCACAGAGGTTACAAAAAAAACACAATAACAGCATATAACTCACGCCCTTGTGATTGGGTAATAGCGCGCATAAAGTGCATTATGTTACTGTTTTAGTCATTAGTGACTCGATTTTTTACCGCATTTTAGATAAAGGGTTTAGTGGATTATGGAACAAATATTTGAAAAATTAATGTATGCATCGCGCTGGATTATGGCGCCAATTTATTTGGGACTCAGCTTTGTTTTATTGGGCTTAGGCATTAAATTCTTCCAAGAGATCTTCCATATTCTGCCGATCATTTTTGAGATGACTGAAGTGGATTTAGTGCTGGTGACCCTGTCCTTGATTGATATCACCCTCGTGGGCGGCCTGATTGTGATGGTGATGTTTTCTGGCTATGAGAATTTCGTCTCGCAGCTGGATGTGGGCGAAGACAGTGAGAAGCTAAGTTGGCTGGGTAAATTAGATTCTGGCTCACTGAAAAACAAAGTGGCGGCGTCGATTGTGGCGATTTCGTCTATTCACCTACTGAAAATCTTTATGGATGTGAAGAATATCGATAACGACAAAATCATGTGGTATCTGTTAATACACATCACCTTTGTATTATCAGCCTTTGCCATGGGCTATCTGGATAAAATTACTCGCACTAAGTAATGGGCTAACATAGTTGATGCTAACCTAGCAACACATCAATACCAGCATAGAGAATATTAAACAAAAGCCACTGTTTTCAGTGGCTTTTGTTTTTATAGAATACGACTTAGTGGCACATTAACTCTTCGCTGACTCAAGCTGATGCACTTTCTCGGTTTGATCCACTATGGTCAACACCGCAGTATCACCAACCACGTTACAGGACGTCAGCACCATATCAATAATACGATCCAGCGCTGCCACAATCGCAAAGGCTTCAATCGGTAATCCCATTTGATGGATTAACACACCTATCATCACCATGCCGCCACCGGGAACACCGCCCGCACCGACAGATAATAGGAAGACACTAAATAACAGCGAAGGCAATTGCTCAGAGGTAATGGGCATGCCAAAAGCATTGGCAACAAAGAAAATCGCAATAGTGATATAAATCGCCACACCGCCCATGTTCATGGTTGCACCCAACGGTACACCAAAACCAGCAACAGCACGGTTCACGCCTAACTTGTCAGTTAAAGTACGCATGGTCACGGGAATAGTCGCATTTGAGCTTGCGGTCGAGAGTGAAAACAGCACTTGCTCTTGGGTCTTCTCGCGGAAGGTTTTGGCTGAAATTGGGGTAAATATCCCCACTGCCATAGGATAAACCACAAAAATCCACAGTAGCAGCAGCGCGAGGATCAGCACCATATACTCAACCACACTCATAAACACACCTGCATCTAAGGTCGCGCCGAGTTTAAACATCAAGGCAAATACACCATAGGGCGCAAGACTCATCACCACAGAAATCAGTTTCATCATGATTTTATTGGCGGTTTGAAAACCTTGGACAGCACCCGCAACATGCTCCCCAAGGGACTTAATCACACCGCCAAGCAACAAGGCCATAAAGATCACTTGTAGCATATTGCCTGACATAAAAGCCGTCACAGGATTACGTGGGACTATGTCGATCACCAACGCCATCAGGCTTGGCAATTCAGTTGCTGTAATCGCTACGCCATCCGTGCTGCTCATATCTACACCTTTACCGGGTTCGAGTAGCAGTGCCACTAATAATGCCGTCGCAATTGCGACAAAGGTATTGATGATATAAAAACCGAAGGTCTTACCGCCCAAGCGGCCAAAACTTTTGAGATCTTGCAGCTCACAGACACCACAAACGATGCTCACAAACACGAGTGGCACAACCAGCATCATGATCATATTAACGAACATAGTACCAACGCCACCGGCAAGCTCGACTAAATTACCCGAGAAAAAACCGATATCGTTTAAGAAGTATTGCACTATTGTGCCGAAAATAAGGCCGGCAAACAGACCAATAAAGATCCGCGTCGAAAGTGATTTCATCATGCTTGTGATTTCCCCAGAAAGGTCATTTATTTGTTATTCATCTTCCATGATGAGCACAATTGCCAATCCATTTTTGGCTCAGGCGGGGATAGTGAAACATGCTAGCCGTTAATTCAATGAATAAATTTCATTTTTTCATCTTGAATTAAGTTAACACCATCACAGAAAAACAGTAATAAACTGATTTTAAATCATAAAAAATTTACCAGCACAATATTTAAGCACTAACGAAATATATTTAAACCAGTATAAACAAACAAAATAAACACCAAATAACATCAAATTAAACATATAAGAAACAACAACCAAATAAAAATCAGACTTAATAACTGAATTTAAATTTATAACAGGATTTAAAACCAGTTAATTATAGTAAAGCAGAGAGATGGGATGGATGACAGCTAAATATATGGCACTAACACTAGTTCAAGTCCGTGAGCCAGCAGGTGTTGCTGTTTGATACTAATACGGTGTTGATTTAGCCAAACGGCTAATTTTTGCCAATGCTTTAACTCGGCATTTTGCAAATACTTAGCCTGTTTCGCTTGCTTGTCGAAATCATCAGTAGAATTAATTTGTGCTATTGCCAATAACTCAGCAGGTACTGTCAGCGCAAGTTGTGGCACAAGGCAATGGGTCACACCCATTAAGGTATGGGCGATTTGTAGTCCTGCGGGATCTAAGTCGGTAAAGGCAATGATCGGTAATTTATCTGCCATCGCTTGCAAAAAATGCCGCACGCCAATCGGGGAATGATGACCGCTACCACGGTAGATAACCATCACATGGGTTAAATTCTCAGGTAAACGCGCTTGATGGATAACATCAAATACATCTAAGTTTTCAACCACTAGGATGGCTGCGACATTGAGTTCATGGCAATGCTTTTGTGCTTCATCCAAAGGAATACGCAGTGATGTGCGAGTTGAAATCCCAGTTGGTGAAGATCCGAAACCTAGATACTTCATCAAAACGTATTCGGCTTCAGGGCGTATCTTAGCGAGCTTTTCATCGTGACTTTTGGCGGACATCGCCATGCGATCGACATTGAAATCAAGCTGCCTTAAATCAAGCCCCATTAACGCCAACACGCTTTGCCTTAGCAGTTCAAAATCTTTGGGCGCAAAACACAGATACTTTTCAGACTCGTCTAACTCACCCACTTCTAACTCGCGATAAATCGCGCGCCAGTTAGCCGTGAGCTTAACCTTTACAGAACGCTTAATAAAAGCGTTCTCCAACAGTTGTAATTGTTGCTGGCCTAGGCGAGCCATAACTCAACATCGCGAATAATAAAGTTGCCGCTATAGATGGGATGCGGTTCGCCCAATGGCTCAAGCTCAAAATACGCTTTATGTTCATCGGGCAGACCTTCGTAGCCACCAATCACTTGATAAATCCAGCTTTCAGCGTCCCAAGGCAAAGCCTTATCCGCCAGATATTCCAGCGCAGATTGACGCAGGCCAGACTCAATTACATCGACGAAATACTCATCCACCGCTTGTTTGAGTGGATTATCCGGCACATCGAAGTCTTCACTTTGGGTGATAGAAACGGACACATCATGCTCACGCACAGCCGCAATCACAGGATGGCGGCTGATGGCTTTAATGTGCGCGACTATGCCCATCAACTCCAGTTCTTGGCTGGCGTTATGCACATCTACCGCAGCAGGCGCGAGCAAGATTTCGGCGCGATTGAATAGACTCGGGATTTCCTTGTGGGATACATGGTCCGCAGGCCGATAATCCGGATGCAAATCAGTGTAGAGCAACCAGCCCTTAAGCAAACGGGTACGGCCACGGATTTGTCTGAAGCGACCTAAGAGTTCGAGTAAACGCCCCTGCACTACGCTCAGTTCCTGGGCGCAGTCGCTCATGGTTTCCTGCAAAGTCGTCACTAAGAGTTTGCGCAGTTCACGGATATCGCCAGCGATTTCGCCTAGCTCACTAAACTGGAACATCTCTAAGCCATTAAGTAATTCAGACACTTGGCTTTGAGCTAATTCGTTTTCGCGGATCTTAGCGTTGATCGTACCAACGTAACCGAACTCGTTATTGATCCGGCCCCAGAGCACACGGATCGAATAACGCAGACTGTCGGCGAAACTATAAACATGTTCGCTTAAATCTGATAAATAGGCCTCAGCGGCGCTGTAATCTGAGCTATGACGCGCCTCTTTATAATGATCGGCCAAGGTTTTAATCGTGGCTAAGGCCGAACCGACATTAGAGTCGATTTGACGATTGCGCTCATCACTTAAACCTTCTTCGAGTAAGGCACGCACTGAACGCTTAAGCCGCAGCTCCTGATCTGGCTCTGGCCGCCATAAAATCCCTGCCTGTTTAAGCTTTTCGACCACGCTTGGATCGTGCGCATCCTCGTTAAGAGAGCCCGCCAAATAGGTATCCATAATGATGTCTGCATGGCGACCTAACTGCTTGAGCAGTTTCACACCCGCCTGATGTAAGTTACTGCTCATCATGGCCTCCTTGGTCGCAGCTTTTACCTAGGTTTAACAGTGCCAACATTAGATTAAGTCCCGCTGGGTCGCAGTTTCCGCCTGCGCTTCTAGGCTTAAACCTTCGGTTTCATCGATAAAACGAATAACTTCATACAGATAATCCAGCTTGCCCGTGGCGATATAAATTTGCTTCTCCGCATTGGGTCGTACTAAATAGCCGAGTTCGACTAAGCGTTTGAAGACTAATTTGATTTGCGCATCGCTGTTGGTACTAGTCGAGCCAAATAGACGATATTGGCTGAGTTTGGCTAACTGCTCACGGAACGCTGGCGTGTCTTCGATACGGCTTTGCAGCTCGGTCAAACGCACGGGCGCACCTTCGCTCAGCGGCGCATCTTGGCCACTGGCTTCTTGCACTAATACCAACCATTCCACCAGCGGGATCAATGCCTGACAGATATCTTTAAACTGCGATGAAATCACTTTACGTTCGGCATCGCCTAACTGTAAGTAACCGCAGAAGAACACATCACCTTCGGCGGCAGACGCCACGGTACGGTTGATCTGGTTTAAGTAAGCTTCAACCCGCTCGCGGGTACTGCTATTTTTAAGGGCGCGCCAGCCTTCTTCATTAGTGGTGCGGCAAATAAACTCGCCCTTGAGTAACAGCTCAATCAAAGCGCCAGTGCCAACTAATACGGTTTGGGTTGCATCACTCATTAGATGGCCTCCTTCGACAAACGCTTATTCAACATGTCGGCAATTGGGTTGACTTTAGGCTTAACCACCTGCAACTTCTTAGTTTGTTTGTTGATAATGTAACGATTAGCGAACAAGTTCAGCACCTCAGACTCAGGGTTCGGGAAGGCGCCCAGCACACAAATATTGTTATTTTCGCAGGCATCGAAAATCTTCTTCACGTTGGTATGGTGCAAAGTGCCCAACTCATCAATTGGCCAGTGAATGGTCACATCGGCGCGGCCACGCAGCAAGCGCGTGAATGCCAACAAGAACTTACACAAAATCAGATACGCCATACCGTGGCTTGAGGATTCGTTAAGCTGTCTGTCGGTGCGGATGATCAAATCGCTGTTACCTTCTTTGAGGCGCAGCTCGATTTCCAGCAACTTAGAGATGCCCCCCGTTAATGCGGCGCGACCGATAATGTCTAAGGCGCGGCGCATGCTGTTGGTGTAATCCTCATCGGGCAAGCCATTAAAGCCATCGGCTTTCCAATGTTTAAAGGCTTTGACGAACTGTTCAAGCTCAGGCCAGAACTCTAACTCACTGATGCGCGAACGAATACGTACAGCCGATTCAGACACGCCATCGAGGAATAACTCTTCGCCCACTTCGCGGGTAATACGCGCACTTTGGGAGGCAATGCGGCGGTCGATATCGGCTAACACATCGTAGAAAGCGGTTAAGTCGACGCCGAAAATCCGTCCTTGCTCACGCAGCGCGGTAATCGATTGCGGCACGATCACGTTCAGCAATTGCTCAAGCTGTGGCACTAACTTACGGTAATCCAGCAGGCGAATACCTTTATCGTTGATAAAGCTCGATTCTTCGCGGGCACGCTCCCAGGTTTCGGCAAGGCCCGAACCTGACTTGCTGGCGATCACTGAGTCGAAATGCTCTACATATTGCTTCACCGAACCCATCAGGTAATCGCGTTTTAGCAGCAAATCCTCACCTTGGCGCAGGCGCTCACCTAGGCTGCCTTGGGCTTCTTCGTTATTGGTCGGTAACTTAAGCTCGGCGAGTTTACGCATCACGGCACGTAATTTAGTTAAGTTTTCAGAAGCTTCAACCTGCGCCGCATCGGACGCTTTACGCTCGGTTTCGAGTTGTTGACGGCGGGCCTTAACATCCTGAGTTTTCGCCTTAAGCTGTTGATCGATTTCCGATACCGCACGCTTCACATCGCTAAGCTGAGTTTGCAGTTTAGGTTTGCGCGCAAGCCAAGTGTGTTGATACCAATCGTCAAAGCGCAGTACGTCGCTGCGACGCTGTTCGGCGCGGCTGATTTTGGTTTCTAACTCACGAATTTGTTGCTTGAGTTTGAGGATATTATCCTCATCCACACCACGGGATTTAAGCTCGTTTTTGTACCAAGTCTCGCAGGCTTTCTGCTCGATTTTGGCGCTTTCGCGGCGTCCTTCAATAGTCGCTTTAATTTGGCCGAGTTGGTTGTCGAGCGCGCCGATAACTTCCTGCCAATAGGCATTCTTTTCCATGCGCGCTTCAAGCGCTTGCTCTTTTTGATCTTCGAGCCAGAGTTCGTGCTGATGTTTAAGTTGTTTTAGCTCACCATCGAGTTGAGTCAGTCTTTGTCCCGCATGGGCTTTGCGCTCGCTCAATGCTTTGTTAATTTTCTCTTGCTCGCTGCGCTTTTCATCAAATAGGCGACGCAGATCGTCACGGCTATTTTTGTACGCCGTGCGGGCAAAAGTCAGTTCACGGCTGAGATTATCCAACTCGCCATTAATGGCCACCAGCTGAGATTCGGCCTCGGCTTGCATTTCTTGGGCACTAGTGTGGGCTTCTTCGGCTTTGCTTAACCGAATACGCAGCTCTTGTTCAGAGGCGGCATATTCAGGCACATCGATCGCTTTAAGATCTAAATGCACGCCAAAGAAAGCTTCGCTCGATTCAGTCACTAAGCTTGGATGTAAATCAGTGCGATGCAGTAGTTCAGGTGCGATCACTTTCCCTAAACTTTGCTCCCAACCTTGGGATTCTTTACGCAGAAACTCCAATAGGGTGTGGGATTGCGGGAACAGCATGTGGTGCAGTTCATCCAGCGCAGTTTGACGCTCATTCACCCTTAAGGTGGCAATACGCAAGGCTTCGTTGGCTTGGTCACGTTTGGCTCTGAGCTTGCGTTCATCGCTGCTTAAGCGTTCAACCTTGGCATTGCAGCTTTCTTGTTCTTCGTCGGCGCGGTGAATACGTTCGTCGAAAATCGCGAGACTCAGCTTTTCTTCTTCGGTGTAAGTCACGCCATCAACACGCAATTTAAGCTCGGCGGCAGTGAGTTTGAATTGGTATTCCTGCTCGCTAAAGCTAGCCTTGCCCGCATCCATTTGGTTGCGCCATTGCAGCTCTAGGGCGTCAATATCGGTGCGCGCCACTTCACGTTGTTTATCGCGGGCTTCACGCTGCTTGTCTTGGTCGGCATGCAAACCTTCAAGCTCGCGGTTTAACTGCTCGCCAATCTTACTGCGACGGGCATTGTACGCCGCCTCAATGTCTTGGTGCTTCTCGGTTTGCAGCTTATGGCGTTCACTTAGGTTTTCAACATCGGTGCGCCAGTTTGGCAGCATCTCAAGATCGGCCTTGGCTTGCTCTATGTTCGCATCTAAAAAGGCAGCATGCTGATCTTCAATGGCATCGAGCTCATACTCGCACTTTGCCACATCGCCCTTAGCTGCCGATAAATCGAGATTGAGCTCATCGCGCTGCTCTTTCCATTCATCATCAAGCAATCTGAGTTTTAAATTCAGCTCTTTAGATAAGGTTTGCTGAATATCTTGGCGATCGGCTTCTAAGGTTTCATCGTTGCGATAACCGCGGGACAGACTCGATAAACGCAGTTCGGCGCTGAGCAGTTGGTTAAATTCTTGCTCGAGTTTTTCAAACTCAGGGCGAATGACTTCAAAGCCTTGGATAAGTTGGCTTTCACGGATCCACGCTTCAACGCGCTGCGGATTCAAACGTGAGCTGGGCGGATTAACCCCATCTTCCTCTAAAATGGCGGCGATCATGGATTTGACCGTCTCCATCTTGCCTTCTTTGGAGTGCACCGCTTTAGCGAGTTTTTCGATGTGACGCAGGGAATGCTCGCCCTCACACAGAGCAAATTGGCGTGCATAACCGCGTAGTTCGCTGCGGTTGCTGCCCGTGCTTAATAGGGTGCGATCGTTTTGAATAATGGCGCGATATTCACGGGTATTAAGCAAATTAGTGGTGGCGATGCCGGCACGTTTTAAATCACGGCCTAATTCCGCCATGGTGTGGCACAGAATAGTGTCGCCATTTTGCGATTTAATATAATCGCTTAGCTCAAAACCTTTGGCGATAAAACGATAGTTAACGCCCTTACCATCACCCGCCGAGGCCAGCACAGCTTGGTACAGTAAGCCATCGGCCTTTTGATATTCGTAAATGATGTAGCTTGAATCGTGTGGTAAATACCAACGCTCGAAACTGTCGCGGGTCGAAGGCACCACGCGGCTTGGGTATTCACCATAAAAAACAGGGACTAGACGTTGTAATGTCGTTTTACCCGAGGCGTTAGTACCACAAATGTTGGTATGACCATTGAGGGCGAGTTCCACCACGCCCGGAAGGTGCGTATCAATCAGCACAATACGAATCAAGCTTGCCATTTCATTCCTTATGCAAACAGGAGAGTCTTATCTAAGCTGCAGAAGCTTCTACACAATAAGAGAAAACAATCCAAGAGGGCCACTGACGTTAAAATCGTCACTGTAAATAAACACTTTAAAAAAGTGACTAAAAGTGATGTTAAAAATCGTGGCCTAAAAATAGTGCCCCTAAAATAAGGCAATCACAGTGTATTGGCAATTAAGCGGCGATGCACTAATGCCTTGGCTCACATCTCAGCCCATTGCTCAGCAAAAACATAACCCTATAGCTAGGCTCAAATCAAACGGCCAATGATACGACAACTTAGCCAAAATAGGCGGCTAACAAAGCGGCAATTAGCGCGATAAAAGGTAAATTCCAGCGGATTTATTCGAGACGCAAGCGTTCGGCAATCCGACTGTAGATCAGCATCATTTCCGCCAGCGATCCCACTTGCATGCCTTTCATCAAATTGGCACGGTGGATCTCGACCGTGCGCATGGCAATACAGAGACTATCGGCGATCTCTTGGTTCTTCAGGCCTTGGGCAATCAGGTTGAGTATTTCCCGCTCCCTTGGCGTGAGCGCTTGATAAGTCTCAAGATACTGATTGTCTTGATGATGCGCCTTGGTATGTTCCAGCGCTTTGACGACCGCCTCGGCTAACTTAGCGCCATCGGCGGGCTTTTGGAAAAAATCTACCGCACCTAATTTAAGCGCATCTACCGCCATTGGCACATCGCCATGGCCCGTGAGATAAATCACCGCTAGCGGACTATTTTTTGCCACTAATTCAAGATGCAACTGCTGACCACTCAAACCCGGCATACGCACATCGACCAGCGCACAACCCGGTAGTGTTAAGTCAACTATGGTGAAAAAGGCTTCGGCGCTATCAAAGTCGGTGATCTTAAGGCCATAACTTTCAAGCATAAAACGCAAAGAACGACGCACTGAGTCATCGTCATCGATTAAATACACAGGTAGATCAAGACTCATTATTGGCTCCATTGGGTTCAGGTTTACGCGGTATAGCCACCTGCGCTTGGCAACCGCCACCCATAGCGCTTTCTAGGCTAAACGTACCACCATGGCTCTCGGCAATATCACGGCAAATCACTAAGCCTAAACCTAACCCCTCTGATTTAGTGGAATAAAATGCTTGCATCAGCAGACTGGTCTCTTCGGTTAACCCTGTGCCATTATCTGTGACTGTCAGCAAGAGCGTACATTCTTGATAGCGAAGATCGATATCGATCGTGGGTGTGTATGGCTTTTGCGTGATGCTCTGTTCGGTGCCACTGGATTCAAGCTCTAACCGCTGAACGCAGGCGTCAAAGGCATTTTTCAGCAAGTTAAGCAACAACTGCTGCATGCCAACTTCATCGAGGGACTGTAAATAGGGTTCACCATTCACATTGACGGCAAGGTTTATCTGATGTTGTTCAAACTCATAGGCGAGCAGCGGCACAGTATCATTGACCAACTCATGCAAATACAAAGGCTGTTTCGACACAGGTCGCTTCTTCAATAAATTACGTAAGCGACTGATAATATTGTCGGCACGTGTGACTTCCTGCTGGATCAGCGCCAATACAGATTGCAACTCCTCAGGGCTAGTCCCCCGCTGTAATCGCACTTCGGCGCCATGACAATAATGGCCAATCGCCGCCAAAGGTTGATTGAGTTCATGGGAGAGACTCGCGCCAAGCTCACCCGCGATAGCAATACGCTGTGCATGTTCCAGTAACGCACGGTTTTCATTGAGCTGACGCTGAGTGTTAATCAACTCACGGCCGCGGCGACTAAAGCGGTATTCAAGCCAAAAATGATACACATTGAGTAAAACCAAAATCCCCAAAACAAGCCAAGCCCATTGTTGATGTAGCTTGATCCACTGCCACGCCCTTTGCCACCATGGTGCCTGCAAAGGATGCATATCGAGATCTTTAAGCAGTTGATCGATCGCAAGCTGACTCACGGCCGTGGTCCAGCCCGCAGAATCGGCAGACTTAGCGGCGAGATGATCTTCGGGCAGCGCTAGCAAAGCTTGAGTCACACTTTTAGCCAGAGACTGGGAAGCGCGATTGGTCTTTGCCATAGACCAGTTGGGATAAAGGTGGGTCGAGACTTGGCAATTAAATCCCGCAGGCGCTTGATTATCGAGCACTCGATAATGGGCGATGTTAATAAGACCTTCCGTTTGCATCTGCTCAAGCTGACACACAGGCACGACAGCCGCATCCAGTCGATTATCTTTCGCCGCATCATCACCACTTTTTTGATCATCTAACTGATAAATCAAGTTATCTAGCGGGAACCCCAGCGGAATAATCTCACCCACAAAGCGAGGCAAATCTATGCCCTTTAGCTGCGCTTCGTACACTAAGGTCAAGTAACCACCAAAGGCATTTTTCGATACGATCCCGAGTCGACGTCCCTTAAGATCACTTAAGGTGTGATAGGGTGAATCGGCGCGCACCACCAGCGCCGAACCCACTTGCATTGCCGCGCCATTATTTAACGGGCTACGCAGGGTCGCCAACCAAGTGAGAGAATATTGCCGTGCCAGTAACACAGATTGCCCTGGGTTTGTGATCACAAAATCGAGCCCTTGGGTTTCAACGCCCTTAGCTAGCTCATCGAGGGTGAGAGGATGTAACCTAAAGTAACTGTTGGGAATTTGGGTTTCGAGCCACCCCATCAAAGGTTGCCAGCGGTTGATGGTTGCCTTATAACCGCGGATGGCTAACACGCCAACATCGACTACTTGATAACTGGGCTCTTCGATAGCAACTTGAGCAACAACCTCAGGGTCAGTTAATCCCGAATGCGCACTTTGATTCAGTGGCTCCGCAGCAAACACCTTAACTGAAGCCAGCAAACATAGGAATAACACTGCGTTCCTTGGCTTTTTTCTCGGTATTGCCACGGAATGTGGAGTGCTCAGAATCGATAACGGCCACTTGACCGATAGAGCTAAGCGAAACACCGTTTTCATCATCCTCAATAACATGAAGTGCAATCCTTTATCCCCAGTCACTCACACTAAAATCAAGTCCAACTCAAGCTAAGAAAAGGCCAAACTCAAGTAACAAAAAATAAAACCCTAGCATTTTGAAGGCTATTCTAACGGATATTTGTTGCGCTAGATCAAGTCCACATCCGATATGTGGAAAACCACTATAGTTATGCCGCCTCCCCTTTTACAGAATGCCTGTAAACCTCGCCATAAACCTTAACTCTAGGTCTATGAGCCAGTTTATTCGCCATCTGCAAGTAGTGAAGGAAATCTGTATGGACAAGAGTAAACGTCAGTTTCTCGGCAAAATGGCCAGCGTCAGTGTTGGCGCCGCACTCATCCCTGTCGTGCAAGTGTATGCACAGGATGATAAGCGCAGCCCTCAAATGCACAGTGCCAGCGAAGGCCAAGTGGGTAAACGTTACGGTATGGTGATCGATCTACGCCGCTGTGTGGGCTGCCAAGCCTGTACCGTCGCTTGCACTATCGAGAATCAACCGCCCCTCGGGCAATTTCGCACCACAGTGCAGCAGTATGAAGTCTCGCAGCAGGAAGATACCACTCCGCCTGCGTTTTTAATGCTACCAAGACTTTGTAATCACTGCGAAAACCCGCCCTGCATCCCAGTTTGTCCTACGGGCGCGACCTTCCAGCGCAAGGACGGCATAGTGGTCGTCAATAATGAATGGTGTGTTGGCTGTGGCTATTGCGTACAAGCCTGCCCCTATGATGCGCGCTTTATCAACCACGACACCAATACCGCCGACAAATGTACCTTCTGCGCCCATAGGTTAGATGCAGGATTACTGCCTGCCTGTGTCGAAACCTGCGTAGGAGAAGCCCGTGTGATTGGCGATCTGAATAATCCCAACAGCCAGATAAGCCAACTGCTTGCCGCCAACAAAACCGATATCAAGGTGCTCAAACCGACGGCCAACACTGCGCCACGGGTGTTCTACATCGGCATGAGCAGCGCTTTTGAGGACAAGATTAGCGGCCAAGCCCCCGTAAGAACCTTACTTACCGATACTGGCGAGGAGATCCACCATGGTCATTAAAGAAATCTTTACCCCAGATATCGCCATTACTTGGCTACCTTGGGCAGTGCAATACTTTTTTATGATGGGGCTCGCCTACGCCAGCGTATGGGTAGCGACAATACACTTGTTTAGCCAACCCAAACCCGATGACAGATTGCTGAAGCTCTGCGCCTGTTTAATGTTAACCGCAGGCATAGTCGCCCCTATCGCCTTACTCGCCGATTTACACCAACCGCTGCGGGCTTGGCATTTTTATGCACAAGTTCGCCCTGATTCTTGGATGTGGTATGGCGCCTTTTTACTGCCCGTATTCTCGGGCACCAGCGCAGTGTTTGCTTGGCTGCTACTGCGTCAATATCTGCCTAAGCACACCACGAATCAAGACTCAGATTGGGTGAATAAAATAGGCCAATTATTGAGATTCGGTGATTGGAACAGTGACAAATTCATCAAGCCGATCGCACTGATCACGGCCCTGAGTGCCTGCAGTATCGCCCTCTACACTGGCATGGAAACCATGGCCATTGAGGCGCGGCCACTATGGCATACCTATTGGCTGCCACCTTTGATGGCAATGAGCGCCCTGCTCGCCGCCTGCGGCACTTTGGTGGTACTGAATCGACTATTAAAGGGCTACCAACAGCGCACCCAAGACAGCCTATTACTCTGGGTAAGAGCGAGTTTTGGTCTATTCGCCCTATGCCTTATCGGCTGGGCGTTATTCGATAAGGGCTCGGCCCCCGAAGCCGCATTATTGCTTGAAACCAGCCCAAGCTGGCAACTGGCAGCAATTTGGGTACTGGTCACACTCGCCGTGCTGGCACTGATGCTCGCCATTCGTCACTTACCCAATATGGCAATGCTAATCGTCAGCCTCACGGCCATTCACCTTGCGTGGGGATTTCGCTGGATAGTGCTAATTCAAGCGCAAACCGATCCTAAATACGGCGCGGGGACTTATCTCTATCAACTGCCTTGGGGACCTGAAGGGCTATTAGGAATAGCTGGTACCTTCGGCCTCTGGTTAGCATTAATGGCGCTGGTCTCCGAACTTATTCGCCAAACGCCTGCGGCAAAACTTGCTCGCTGAGCACCCAAATAGTTTACAGAATTAAGGAGTCCATCATGGATAAGAGTAAACGTCGTTTTATCAAAGGGGCCGCTGTAACGGGTGGTGTGGGATTATTTGCTGCAGGTTATAGCCATACATTAGCGCAAATAGGTAAAGGTGTCGTCAATGGTACCTCAGGAAAACCAACCCAAGATCCGCTGCACGGCAATTCCTTAGCACCTGAATACAAAGTTGATTTACAGTCAGGTCAGTTAATCAGCAATGACGATCAACGCATCGCCAATACTATGTGCTTAGGTTGCTGGACCAAATGCGGCGTGCGTGCTCGTATCGATCAAAAAACCGATAAAATCATCCGTATCAGCGGTAATCCTTATCATCCGTTGTCATCGCGGGAACATATCGATTTCGATACACCGATCAAAACCGCCTTTGTTGGGCTTAGCGCCTTTCAAGAACAGGGTCTGCAAGGACGTTCCACCGCCTGCGCCCGCGGTAATGCCATGCTAGAACAATTAGATAGTCCACATCGCGTTACCCAATGCCTTAAACGTGTGGGTAAGCGCGGCAGCGGCCAATGGCAGAGCATTAGCTTTGAGCAATTGCTGAATGAAGTCGTCGAAGGTGGTGATTTATTTGGTGAGGGCCAAGTCGAAGGGCTAAGAGCGATTCGTGATATCGCCACGCCGCTTGATACCAATAATCCAGAATACGGCCCTAAGGCTAACCAGTTACTGGTCTCAAACGCCTCCGATGAAGGCCGCGATGCCATTATCAAACGCTTTACCTTTAACAGCTTTGGCACCCGAAACTTTGCCAACCACGGCGCTTACTGTGGGTTTACCTACCGCGCCGGAGCAGGCGCTTTATTGGATGATTTGAAAAAATACGCCCACTTGAAACCCGATTGGGACCATAGCGAATTTTTACTCTTTATCGGCACTTCACCGCAGCAATCGGGTAATCCCTTTAAACGCCAAGCAAGACAATTGGCTAACGCGCGGGTGAATAACACTAATTTCAGTTATGTGGTGGTGTCGCCCATGCTGCCCAATACCTCGAATCAACCTTGCGCGGGTAACAATACTTGGTTGCCGATCCGCCCCGCCACCGACTCGGCACTCGCCATGGGCATGTTGCGCTGGATTATCGATAACCAACGCTACGCCGCCGATTTTTTGAGTGCGCCCAATGTCGATGCCGCAAAAGCATCAGGTTACCGTGGCTTCAGTAACGCAGGTTTCTTGATCGTTAGCGAATCTACCCATCCAAGATATGGCCAATATCTCTTTGCCAGCGATCTTGGCTTACCTTTCAACGGCAAAGCCTACGGCGAGCAAGACTCGCAGTTGGTTGTCGATGCTGCGAGTGGCAAGATAGTTTTGGCTAGCCAAAGCCTGAAAGCCAAGCTCGACGTTAACCAAAACGTCGACACACCTAAAGGGATGATTGCGGTTAAATCTAGCTTCCAACTGTTAAGTGAAGCGGCGCAGAGCTTCGAGATGGCACACTATGCCAAGGAGTGCGATATCAGCGAGGCGCAAATTATCGCCCTCGCGGATAAATTTACCAGCCATGGCACTAAGGCTGCGGTGATCTCCCACGGCGGCACAATGAGCGCCAATGGTTTTTATAGCGCGTGGGCAATCATGATGCTCAACGCCATGATAGGTAACATCAATTTAAAAGGTGGCGCATTAGCTTCCGGCGGTTCCTTTCCCGCCTTTGGTAAAGGCCCAAGGTATAATCTGCAAGAGTTTGACGGCATGGTCGAGCCTAAGGGCGTATTTCTATCGCGATCTAAATTCCCCTACGAGAAAACCTCAGAGTATCGCCGTAAAGTCGAAGCGGGCGAATCGCCTTATCCCGCTAAAGAGCCTTGGTTTCCGATTTCATCGCCCTTGCTTGGCGAACATTTAACGGCGGCGGTGCACGGTTATCCCTATCGACTCAAAGCATGGATTAACCACATGGGCAATCCGATTTATGGTCAAGCGGGCCTAGGTGAAGCCATTGGTGAACAACTGAAAGATCCCAAAGTGCTGCCACTGTTTATCAGTATCGACAGCTTTATTAACGAAACCTCGGCGCTATCGGATTATATCGTGCCCGACACATTAACTTACGAGTCATGGGGTTGGAGCCCTTCGTGGCATGGGACTCTGACAAAGGAAACGACAGGTCGCTGGCCGATTGTCGAACCAAGGGTCACAAAAATGGCCAGTGGCGATGTGGTGTGCATGGAGTCTTTCTTGAGCCAAGTGGCGATAAAACTGCAACTACCTGGCTTTGGCGAAAATGCCGTTAAAGCCGCCGATGGCAGCTTACATCCGTTAACGCGCGCAGCGGATTACTCACTTTACGGCGCCGCTAACGTGGCCTATTTGGGTAAAGCCGTCGCCGATATCAACGCTGAGGACACGTATCTTAGCGGTGTAAGTCGTATCCAAAGTGAGCTCAACGCCAGACTCAAGCCAGATGAAGTCAAAAAAGTCAGCTACTTATTTGCCCGCGGCGGCCGCTTTGAAAATATGAGCGGTGCACGGGATGAAGTGGGTAATCCAACCAAGGTTTGGCCAAAACCTATGATGCTGTGGAATCCCGAAGTGGGCAGTCGCCGTAACAGTCTCACAGGGGAATTTATGAGTGGCTGTCCACGCTTATATCAACCCGCCTTAGCCAATGGCACACCGCTCGATAAGGCATTTAATAAATCACAATGGCCTTTGCTGATCAGTAGTTACAAATCCCACACCATGAGCTCTATGAGTATTGGCTCGGATCGTTTGCGCCAAGTGCACCCTAATAATCCGGTGCGGCTAAACGAGAAGACCGCCAGTCGCCTTGGGATCAGCACAGGTGACACGGTCAAGATCAGCACGCCCAACGGCAGCGTGATTGCCTTAGTGGAATGTGTTGCCGGAGTGCACCCTGACTGCATCGCTATCGAACACGGTTATGGTCATAAGGAACTCGGCGCGCGGGACGTAGTGATCGACAACCTTAAAATCGCCGCCAATCCGCTGATCCGAGTCGGCATCAATATGAACGACTTGAATCTGTTTGATCCGAGTCGCCACGGCCGTTACCCGCTGGTGGATTGGGCAAGTGGCGCTTCGGCCAGACAAGGGCTACCAGCTAAGATTGAAAAACTAAGCTAACCGCCGAGCATAGATGACACTTAAGAAGCTGCCCTTTGGCAGCTTTTTCTTTGGCGTTAATTCAATCTGATTAAGCCGAATTGCCTCATTAATGTTTTCTAGCTATGCCTATTCGCGAATAAACCGAGGAATAGTGATCTTTTTTACTCAATTTAGGTATATAGATCCCGATCACGCGTTTCATAGAAATAAACCACATATTAAAATCACAGCTATATTTATCAGTATATCTAGCTCGAAATATCGAGCTTTCAATAAAGAACTGCAGTTTTTGAGTCAGTTAGACTCATCAGGAGTATCTCAGTGTTCAACTCTTCATTACGTAAAAGCCTAGAAGTGAGCGAAAGTAAACGCCAAGAGGCGGAGTCGATCATCGACTCGATTAAGCACAGTATTGCCACAGTAGAATTTACGCCTGATGGAATAATTCTCGATGCTAATGCGTTGTTTTTAAAAACGGTAGGTTATTCACTTAATGAAGTTGTAGGCCAACATCACAAACTATTTTGCTCAGCGGTTTATGGTAATTCTGCTACCTACCAGCAATTTTGGAGTAATCTAAAAGCAGGTCATCCACAGGAAGGCAATTTTGCACGAGTGAATAAAAATGGCCAAGAGATCTGGCTTAGAGCGACTTACTTCCCTATAAAACAGGCAGGTAAAGTCGTTAAAATAATGAAAACAGCCGTTGATATCACCCAAGATAAGCACCAACTTGATGACCAAGCGGCCATTTTTAATGCCTTGAATCGCTCGCAAGCCATTATTGAATTCACTACCGATGGCACGATTTTGAAAGCCAATACTAACTTCTTAAAGACAATGGGCTTTAGCAAAGAGCAGATTATTGGTAAACACCATCGTATTTTCTGTTTTGATGAGTTTTATCGACAAAATCCACATTTTTGGGACGATCTAAAGCAAGGTCGATATAGCAGCGGTCTCTTTGAACGTAAAAATGCTTATGGCGATTCGATTTGGTTAGAAGCGGCATACAATCCTATTATGGATGAGCAAGGTAAAGTGGTTAAAGTGATTAAATTTGCGAGCGATATCAGCAAGCGGATCGAGCAAAGCCACGCTGTACGTGAAGCCGCCAATATTGCACTGACCACGTCACAACGTACCGTCGAGCAAGCAGAACAAGGTGTACATTTACTCAATGCGACCGTAAATACCTCTAATGCTATTGCCGAGCAAACCCATAAAGCGACCTTGGCGATAACTCAACTCAATGAACAATCTCAAAGTATTCAAGCGATAGTCGCAACCATTAGTTCGATTGCCGATCAAACTAATTTACTAGCATTAAATGCCGCAATTGAGGCCGCACGAGCGGGGGAACAAGGCCGAGGTTTTGCCGTTGTCGCCGATGAAGTAAGGCAGCTTGCTTCCAGAACCAGTAAATCAACCAGTGAGATTGCCGCCGTCGTCACTAAAAATACACAACTCACCACAAGTGCAACTAGCATGATGAACGAAGTTGAAGGTATTGCACTGGAAGGAAAACAACAGTTAGCGGAGGTAACATTGGTGATGGGAGAAATACGTAGCGGCGCGGAAAACGTCTCAGCAATCGTGTCGCAGCTATCAGTCAATAACAATTAATTGCTAGCATTTAATCGCGCTATCAAGGATTGCATGGCGCTTTATCTAAAAGACAAAACGCCAACCTATTGCTTTTACGTCAATCAATAATCAGTTTTACGACCTTCATAGGTGGCGCGCATTTGCTGTACAAGAACCTCATCGTAAGCACGTAATCCGCTCATCACTAAGGTTTTTATACCTGTGCCAACTAAAGTGTCGCCACTGTGTAATTCAAAGTGCAATGTCACATCGCCACGTTTACCGTCGATTTTTAAATCTTGGCCAACGAGTGATAAGGTCACTTGTACAAAATCGAGAGTGGTTAAGTCAAACGACATACTTTCGTAAATCACTAAAGGCCGTTCTGGGTTGATCATCACTTGATGTTGTTTCATCAAAGGGATCAGAATATCGATAAAATTATGCCCAGAGAAAGCAACATATTGACGAATAAAGGATTCGGTCTGCGCATCGCAACAACTCACATCGCCATGACGGCTGACATTAAGATAGGTTTTTTCACGACTATCGCGAATCGAAAAACTCTCGCTCACTTGTTCAGGGAATTGCAGTTCGACGCTATCACCCACCATACCCGCAAAGCTAAACTTCATGCTCTGGCTCAAACCATATTGAGTCAATACTAGGGCAAACAGTAAATCTCCCGGTACGCAAAAGCGTTTTGCCCCCACATCGTGGATAGGATTAAAGTCCTGCGCAATTTTCTTCGCGAAGTCACTGGCTTGTTGTGCTGAAACGGAAATAGCTTGATTTTGCTTAGAAAAATAAGGCGCTAGAAACATATAAACTCTATTTGTAATAACTCAATACAGGGATGGATAACAAAATTATCACGAGTCTACCTTAAATTAGGTATTTAACTCACCCGATGACTTGACCCACGTAAGGCGTACAAAGTAACACCCTGCCCACATTTGTAAAGCCAAACAAATGACAGGGGTATCAGGATCTGTTGACGTTTCAGGTTTATTCTGCAGATATTAGGCGGAATTTTATGCAAGATAGAGCCTTTATGGCGTGATAACGCGACATATAACAGCCGATAATGCCGCAGAAATGTTAGCGAAATAAGGCCATTTTCATCACTCGTGACTCGTTTAAAATAACTCAACATCATTTATCGTTTGGCGAGCAATACCTTGTCAGAACAAATAACATCTAAAACGTAAGTATTGCCTAGCCACCGATAAGCCAAGGAATAAATCGTTAGACCTTTTTAAATTCACGCTTTAACTGAAAACCATCGTCAGTGGCTAACTGCTCTAGCACTTCGATACGCTGACGAAGGATGGCTAACTCGGTCTGCAAAGCTTGGTTTTCGGCCACTTGCTCACGCGTCGACACACCTTGTTTGTTGCGGATTTTCATTATAGCGACCACATATCCACCAACAATTGCGAGTATTGGGATAAGTAAAGCGAGGGCACCAGTGTTCATAGTCATTTCCTTTATCTATTGGCGTTATCGTTATCAAGCTCAAAATTTAAGTCTGCTTATGACGCTTAATCAATGTCAAAGTCAGAACATAGAAATAAGTATGCGCAAGACAACCGCAATCAACCAGTGACAAAAGTCATGAGATTTAGCGAAACAGTGTCATTCTTTATCAAAACTATCCACAACAATAGCGCCCATAGAGGCTGGCATAGTGATCACTATGATCCGTTTTATAGAGGTTAGTGGGTCCTCAAAAAATGGCACTTTATCGAGGCAAAGCAGCACGAGGAATACCACGAGGGCAGTGAGCAAATACGCCACCACGATACGAAAAATAAACACAGGAACGCGGGAAGCAATATTCTGTTGGAACACGCTGTGATAGGTGAATACCCCAAGAAAGAGCAGCGATAAACTAAAAAGCATACCGATATTCAATAAAGGTAAAGTCTCACCGAGATGCCACGCTTCCTCAGAAAATGCAACGGGGACCGCAAGAGCAAAAGCCCCTACGCAAACTTGACTCGCATCTTCAGTGTTAAAACTAAATTTCATGCTGATCGCTCCCTAATCTTCCAATCTATTTGATTAGTCGAAAATAACGTTCGGTGAAGATGCGCTTATTACTGGGGTATTAAGTGCGATACAACACTTTAACCACATGCCAGCCAAACTTAGTTTTCACTATATGCGGCACCAGTAATTCACCTGAAAATGCAACCTTATCGAACTGTGGCACCATTTGGCCTTTTTTGAACTCGCCTAAATCGCCGCCTTTTTTGGCCGAGGGGCAAGAGGAAAAACGCTTAGCGAGCACAGCAAAATTAGCACCATTATTCAGCTGCTTAACAATATCCTCAGCCTGTTCTTTGTGTTTCACTAAAATATGCACGGCGGCAGCGGTTTTAAACATGTCATTTCTCACTTTGGATTAACGTCCCGTGCAAAGGGAAGATTGGCGCCCCGAGTTTGCCCTCGATCACACCACTTCCATCGGCACAGGTTCTACTGACTAAAAGGTTTTATATCCAACGCATAAGTGCGTTATTGGCCCATTATCGACCTATTAACCTAGAAAATTTTCTGCCACCACTGCAAAGGGTCGCCGCAGTTATTCACAGGACGATAGGTCGCAGCTAATGCCGGAAGCGCATCGACATTGCTGCAAGTGGATTCCTTAGCCACACCTGTATCTCGGTCAAAAAAGCCCTTCACTACGCCGCTTACTGGGATTGAGCGCAGACTAATAGGTGGACGTTCCTTTAAGAAGGCAAGATACACGGCCATGGCGCCACTGCTACCATACAAACTGGTTTTGCCGTTATCGTCACGACCAACCCAAATGGCGGCGACGTTACGCTCATCAAAGCCCGCAAACCAAGAGTCGCGGCTGTCGTTACTGGTGCCAGTCTTACCCGCCAGTCCAACGCCAGGGAAAGCATTACCTAAACGCGTCGCCGTTCCCGTATTCACTACTTGCTGCATAGCAAATTGAATTAAGAAATCTGTCTCAGGTGCTATAGCTTGCTCTTTAGGCAATCGCGTCACTGGCAATGGGTTCTTATCAGAATCTAGCACAGCGGTCACTGTGGTTAACTTACGATAAACACCGCTATCAGCTAAGGTTTGGTACACTTGCGCTACCATTAATGGCGAGCCATTGACGGCGCCGAGTAACATGGAGGGATACTCGTTTAACGGCTCCTGCCAACCCGATTTAGCCAATGTTGTTGCAACCGCATCCACACCCACAGCAATTCCAAGATTTACCGTCGGTACGTTCATCGACTTTTTCAATGCCGTTAATAAAGGCACCTGACCACTGAACTTCTTATCAAAGTTTTGTGGTGACCATGTCTTACCTTGCTCACTTTTCAAGGTAATAGGTTGATCTTTAAGAGGGGTCGCTAAGGTAAATTGGCTATTAGGTGCCAAAGCCGTAGCATACACAAAAGGCTTAATTAACGAGCCAATAGGACGACGAATTTCAACTGCGCGGTTAAAGCCATCAAATCCTGGGGTTTTATCGCCGACCATAGCCGCGATACCGCCCGTGTATTTGTCGGTCACGACCATACCAATCTGCAATGATTTATTGCTCTTATCTAAGCTCTTGAGGGTTTGAGTCACCGCAATTTCGGCGGCTTCTTGGGCCATAGGATCGAGCGTGGTATAGATTTTCACCCCAGATTGCTTTAATAGCGCATCGCCATAACGCTCGTTCACTTCCTGTTTTACCAAGGCGAAGAAGGAAGGCAATTTTTGATGTGCTGGTTTATTGAGATTACGGATCCCTAAGGGGGACTCTACCGCCACCTTGTACTCAGCCGTGGTTAAATCCCCCGCATCCATGAGTAAACGCAATACTAGATCACGGCGTTCTTGAATACGATCCGGATATTTCCATGGATTGTAGTAAGACGGTCCCTTAATCGCCGCCACTAAGAATGCCTGCTGGGAAATAGTCAACTCACTGATAGGACGGCCAAAATAGAAACGTGAGGCCAAACCCATACCATGGACGGCGCGGGATTTATCCTGCCCCATATACACTTCGTTAAGATACGCTTCGAGGATTTCGTCTTTGCTGTAACGAAAATCAATAATGACCGCCATTAAGGCTTCGCGCACCTTACGCAGCAAGGAACGCTCACTCGAAAGGAAAAAGTTTTTCGCTAACTGCTGAGTTAACGTCGAGCCACCTTGCACAGTGCGACCGGCGCTGATGTTCACAAAAGCCGCGCGCGCAATCGCGAATGGATTCACCCCATGATGTTCGTAAAAGCTACGGTCTTCCACCAGCAATAACGCCTGCACAATCGACTTCGGCATTTCTTCGGTCGGCACAAACAGCCTGTCTTCACCATCGCCAGTAATAATGCGGTCGAGCAATACAGGCTCAAGGTGGAATACGGCGAGTTGACGCTTGTCTGAGACTCGAGTGACCGAACTGATGCCATTGCTGTCGAAACTGATCATGACTCTTTGTTCGACTTGATCGCCTTCAGGATGCAAAAACGGCCGACGCCACAATTCAATACGAGTGCTCGAAGCCGAAAACTCTCCCACTTGGCGCGGGTTAGCGACTTTGCGATAGCCGAGCAACTTAAGCTCAGCCATCATTTGCGGATGGCTGACTGCCGCACCGGGGTACAGCGCCATAGAGCGACTAAACACCTGCGCGGGCAAATGCCATTTTTGGCCTTCAAATTTTTGCGCAATAATTTGATCAAGATAAATACTGTAAAAAGTCACTACAGCTAATCCAGCCAAGCCTAATTTCCAACTGATAGACCAAATTCGTCGAAATAAACCGCGGCCATGATTAGCCCGACGGGAAGCGGGTGATTTTTTTGTCGTCTTAGTTGTCATATCTACTTCATCATTCATGTATTTAAAGACATCAGCCATAGGCACAAAGCTAACGTGGTGCGAATCAAAGTGTTTCATAACAAAATGTTATAAAACCAGCGGCATGGTGCTAGGGCTGAGCTAAACCCAAGGTTTTCTTCTTGGTAAATTTTGTCGGCAGTGTATTCACAGGATCGTCTGGCCACAGATGTTTTGGATATCGACCGCGCATTTCCTTCTTAACTTCCACATAAGGTCCCTGCCAAAAGCTGGCTAAATCTGCCGTCAAGGCTAATGGACGCTGGGCCGGAGAGAGTAATTCCATCGTCACCTTTAGTTTGCCCTGCGCCAACATAGGACTCTGCGCCATGCCAAAGGTTTCTTGCAGACGCACACGCAGCAGCGCACGCCCAGACTCGTCGTATACTATTGGCGCAGAGGTACCGGTGACTAACGGCCAGGAAGTTGGCAATAACTCGTCAAGACGCTGTTTCTGCTGCCAGCTCAAACAGTTTGCCACAAAACCAAAGCAATCAAGCTTAACTAATTGCGGCAGATTATTCACATTTTCGAGGTAAGGCGCCAGCCAAGTTTCTAGGCTCGCTAATAATGCTTCATCATCAACCTTGGGCCAGTCACTGCCCGCGTCGAACTCAGTTGCCAGTTTGAGCCTGTGTTGAAACTGTTCTAAGTTAGCGTTCCAATTGAGGATTTGTAATCCTTGCTGGCGAATATAGCCCAGTAAGGCCGCGACAATTTGCTTACGTTCAGGCTTAGCAATCGTCTCGGTTTTTACTAAAATTTGTCCGACCTTGTATTGGCGCTGCGCAATCACTCGACCTTTAGCTTCATCCCAGCCACAAATCTCATGAATGTCCAGCAAACCTTTTAACTCGCCGTCGAACAAGCTTGGCTGAAGCTGACTCGCTAAGTAAATCCGCCCAGCGTTTCTGCCTTCAGTTTCTTGAAAATCCGCCACCACCATCCACGGCGTTTGCGCCAATGCATCTTCGGCTGCGAGCACGACGCCAGTACCATTGGCTAATTGGTAGCCCTCAACACCGCGGGCCTTAGCGATACGATCCGGATAAGCAAGTGCTAATAATAACCCCACATCGCTGTGGTGTGCATGGGTCGCTATCTTAGACAAATCCGCCGCTAATCCTAGCTTTTTCTGCCACTGTTTTGCCTGTTGCCCAGCTTGTCCATGACAGGCAAAGTGCAGGTAATTCATAATATCGGCGCCCTTTTTAGGCAAACCGCGCGCCTCTAAAACCCCCGACAACAAGCAGGCCAAACTGCCCAATTGCGTTGCTTGTTCGTTAGCATTATTGACTCCCCCATTGTTTGCGCCCAAACTTTTTGCGCCCAATAACATATGAGCAAGCCTTGGGTGACACCCTAGCTCGTAGGCCGCTTTACCGTGGGGAGTGAGTTTATTTTGAGCATCGACCATGCCTAAATCTTGTAACAGTTTCCACGCCAGCGCCTCATGCACACTAGGTGGCGGCGTTAACAACATCAAGTCGCTAAAGGATTTTGCGCCCCAGTAAGCACAATCGTGGGCCATAGCCACCAGATCCGCTTGGCTGATCTCGGGTTCATCGGCCCTGAGCATGCGGCCATGTTCTTCTTGGCTCCACAGGCGAACGCACACACCCGCTGATAAACGCCCGGCGCGACCACTACGCTGAGTTGCGGAGGCTTGGCTTATACGTTTCAAGCCTAAGCGGGTGACACCGGTTTTAGGGTTAAAACTCGCTTGTCGTTTATAGCCACTGTCGATGACAAACCCTATGTCTTCAATAGTTAAACTCGATTCCGCCACGTTAGTCGCTAGCACGATTTTGCGCCAGCCATCTATAGTTGCAGCGATCGCGCTATCTTGCTCGGCCCCTGAAAGTTCACCATAAAGAGGGCAAATCAAAAAAGCATCGTCCGCTAAGCGCTCGCGCAAAAACTGCTGTAATCGTAAGATCTCCCCTTTACCGGGTAAAAACACGAGCACGGCATTATTGGCAGCCGTTTTATCAACACTGGCACTGCTGCTGGCCGAGACCAGTTCGAGCACGCAGCGGCCAAGATGATCGATCCAATGCTGCTGCGTGGGCACGGGGCGATATTCGATGTCGACAGGAAAACTCCGGCCTTCGCTGTGCAAGGTCACCGCTTCTGGCATGAGTTCAGCTAAGGCAAGACCAGATAGAGTCGCTGACATAGCTAATATCTTTAAATCGTCCCGCAGTGAAGCTTGCACTTCGAGCGCTAGGGCAAGACCTAAATCTGTGGTGAGGTGACGTTCATGAATTTCATCGAAGATGATCATTCCAATCCCAGTTAACTCGGGATCTTGTTGGATCATTCGCGTCAGTATGCCTTCGGTGACAATTTCTAAACGGGTATTAGCGCTGATTTTAGCTTCACCGCGGACGCGATAGCCGACTTCTTGCCCCACCTTTTGCTGGCGACAGCTGGCAATATAGTGCGCCACACTACGCGCCGCGACACGCCGCGGTTCGAGCATTAAAATGCGTCCGCTGATTTCTGGCCAATCCAACATAGCCAAAGGTAACGCCGTTGATTTACCCGCACCTGTCGGTGCCTCGAGGATCACTTGAGCGTGACGAGAAAAAGCCGCGCGCAGCGGTGCTAATAAGCTATGAATAGGTAGAGAGTTCAAGAAAAAGACATCAGCGGCCAAGACAGGGCGTCAGTGTACTAACAATCGGCTTTGAGTACCATTTCACAGCAAACATTATCAAGTCAGTGCTGACATAAGTAACAGCTAAAGGCTGCCATGCCCAAGATTACAGCTGTGGATAGGGAGCAAAAATCTCACGCTTTTCGAGCCAAGGTTGACTGAGCCCTGACTGTAGTTCAGCTAAGCGTATCGGTTTATTGATGGCGTAACCTTGAGCATAGTCGACGCCTAAGGCTTGCAATTTCCACCCTATTTCTTGGGATTCGACAAATTCAGCAACCACATCAAACCCCATATCTTGACCAAGTTGGCAGATGGATTTTACGATCGCCTGATCCGCAGAGTCTTCGCAAATATTGACGACAAATTGGCCATCAACCTTTACAAAATCCACATTGAGTCGCTTAAGGTAAGCAAAGCTAGAAAAGCCTGCACCAAAGTCATCGAGGGCTAATTTACAATTGAGCGGACGAAGTATCTCGAGTAACTTTGTGGCTTGATCGAGCTGACTCACAGCCGCGGTTTCTGTGATCTCGATGCAAAGCTTATCCACCAGCTCAGGTTCGGCCATCAAACGCATTTCTAGCCAATTCATAAACTCATGATCGCCCAAAGAGGTTGCCGACAGATTCACAGACACAAGATCCAATTGCTGCCAAATATCTAAATGACTACCACCCCACTTGAGCAAATTATCGATCACCCAAAGATCAACCTTAGAAGCCAAGTTGTATCGCTCGGCAGCGGGTAAGAAGATAGCTGGAGACACTATAGTGCCGTTAGTCTGCACCATACGCAGTAGGATCTCTAAATGTAAGCCAGTTTCCTCGCGGTTTAACGGCACTATGCTTTGAAAATAAAGCTCGAATTGGTTTAACGCGAGTGCGCCGACGATATCAACAGAGGCCATCATCTCGGTGTAGAGACGGTTCATTTTAGGATCGCTCGCACTGTATAAATGCCAGCCATTTCGGCCTTGATCCTTCGCCAATCGACAAGCAGCGTCAGCTTGACTCATGACGGTATAAATATCGGCAGATTTTTTATCTAGTCTAGCAATCCCCATACTGACACTGACATTGTGACTACGACCTTCCCAAATAAACTCATGATTTGCTAACTGGGTACAAATCCGCTTAGCAATCTGTTTCGCAGAGTCCACATTGCAGTAATGCATCAGGATACCAAACTCATCGCCCCCTAAACGGGCAACAATATCGCCTTTACGTACGAGCTGTTTCAAACGTAATGCGACTTGGCAAAGCAGTTTATCGCCCGCCTGGTGGCCACTGATATTGTTAATGACTTGGAATTGGTCTAAATCGAGAAACGCCACGCAAATAGGCATATCGTCGTGGGCATGTAGTAGGTTTTCTAATAGGGCTTCGAAATGTAACCGATTGGGCAATCCTGTGAGCGCATCATAATTGGCATGGAAGGATAACTCATCGGCTAAGCGGTACTTTTCACTGACATCTTCGGCAATCATGACTAAAGTATCTTTATCGCCGCTAATCTGGCTAAAACTCAGTTTTAACCAAGTTAATTGATGAATTGATTTTAAAGGTAATTCACACCAAGCTTGGCCGAGCACGCCTTCTCGTACCACATGTAAGGTATCGGTTAGCATGGCGTGTTCTTCCTCACGCACCATGTCGAATAAATCATAGCCATGTTGAATTGGCAGGGTTTGCAGAGCGACTTTATTCAGCATAGTCAATTGATCATGCTTATCTAACAAGGCGCAGGCTAAGGGCAACTGGTTGAATACTTCACAGTATTTATGTTCACTGGCAAGCATGCTTAAAGCAATACGCGTCAATTCCATCGCAGAGCCAATCATCACAGCGGCGTGATTAAACTCACTTATAAACTCTTCGCTCCATTCACAGCATTCGGAGCAATTTACGGCCCCCAAGGCAATACGGGTTTCGCCAAACACGACTGGCGGCAATACTAATAGACTCTTGACGTCCCAATCCCTTAATAAAGCTCGCTCAGCCTGAGCATCGGCAGGTAAGGTATTCACATCAGCCAGATTTAATAGACGCGGAGTACGGACAAGAGAGCGAAAAAATGGCATTCGTGCCAAGGGCCAGACTCGGGTTTGTTGGCCTTGGGCAAATTGAGGTTTTAAATACAGATTACGCGTGCGTAAACGATCCAGTGACTGGCTTCCGGTTAATACAAATACCCCGTCACAATGCAGTTGCAAAGTAATAGTCTCAAGCGCTCTGTCAACATTCTGCTCTAAGGTTTCTAGCGGGGATTCACTAAAAATACTGACCAAAGCCTGTTGGAGTGGATTAGCTAAACCTACTGACATGAAAAGTCTCTTCCTTACCTAAAAATCCATTTAAGGTATTATCGACGTGCATTAAGTATAGGCTCACAGTGAATTAAACGTCTGCTTGAGTCACAAATTAGCTGATAAATTCAACAGCTAGATTAACGCTCAAATGCGCTTAACGTCAAAGTCTTCGCTGAGATAATCCATATTAAGCCCTCCAAAAGGATGATAAACCGATGCAACAAAGGCTATTCCTCGGCTTCGCTCCCACAGATAGTCAAAGGGTATATCTAAGTGAATTGCAGCAGCAATTGATATGCCATCTTAATCCTGAGGCGAAAGCGGTGAGTGTCAGCAATCTGCATTTAACGCTCTGCTTTATGGGTCAAGCTAACAACGAGCAAAAAATCGCCCTCCTTGATGCGGTTGACCGCTTAGTGAAGCCAAGATTTAGCGTTCGGCTTAACCAGCTCGATATATGGCCCAATGCGCAAGTATGTTGCTTGAAAGGCGATGATATTGAGCCTCCGTTAGCGCAATTCGCTAAACAGACGCAAGAAATTGCTGACCGACTGCAATTGCATCGGAATGAGCACAACTTTTGCCCGCACATCAGTTTATTTAGAAAAGCAAAACAATGGACACTAGATGAGTCGGCTTTATTGCAACTCAAAGGTATGAATACGCTGACGTTAACGCCCGATAATTTGCATTTATACCATTCAAAAAGCACAAGCACGGGTGTCGAATATCACATCCTAGATTCTTGGGCGCTCGGTGAGCCTTAAATCAAAAACAAAAAGCCCGAGTATCCACTCAGGCTTTATTTTTCAATTTATGAATCAATCCATTAATCAATACTAGAATAAAAATAGCAGTTAACTAAGAGAGCTATGATGAAGAAATACCTATTCGAGTAAACGTAAGGTTTCGCGATAGGCACGCTTTTGCTCGTAGGTTTGTAACCGCAGCATAAACTCATCAGTCTTAGTCATTTCAGCATTCATTTTCAACGCTTCGATCGCTTTCTGCTGCGTCGAAATAGCAGCACCAAAATCACCTAACTCCGCATAAGCCGCGGCTAAATTATCAAGATTTGTAGGATCGTTTTCATTCACTTTGAGTAATTTTAAGGACAACTCGACCGCTTTATTGCCATCACGATATTCTGCTTCGGGGCAAGTTGCTAAAATCCACGCCACATTACCCAAAGCAACATCATCACCCACTTGGGAAAATTGCTCGACCGCTTTACCGCAGTTGCGCTGCACACCGTCACCGCCAGACGCATAAATAAAGCCTAAACGGAATTGAGCCCAACGACTGCCCTGCTCACTCAACGCTTTATACCAATGCTCAGCGACTGACAAGTCACGCTTGATCAATTGGCCTTCAAATGACAGATCCGCTAAGGTTTGCTGCGCTTTTTCATGTTGTTGTTCGGCGGCAAGTGAAATCCAGTGCAATCCAGTCGGCACTTCTTGCGACACAAAACGTCCGGAGAGATACATTAATCCCAGCAAAAATTGGGCATCGGCATCACCTTGCTCTGCCGTCACCTGAATATGCACAAACTTACTGGCCGCAAGTTCAGCTGCTGGCTGCGGGATAGAAAATGCGTGCGCCGCAGAGCTCAGCCCTATTGTTAAGCTTAAACCTGCACCTAAAACCCATAATCTGTATTTCACTTGCTTACCTCTCTTAAAAACAACTGCCCTCAAAGTTAGCCAGAATTAACCCCATAAGTCGAGCCTAAATACACACAAACCTCAGGATAATGGGGGAAGCTAAGCCAAATGGAATGTCAAATTTAAAAAGTGAAACATGTTATTGTGTAATTTAGTGGCATATTTTATTCATAATCTATAATAAAACTGCTGAAATAGACTGGTAAGATGTGATTAACTCGACAGAGTTAAGTGAATCCAGCGAGTTTCATATCGATTTAGTTGACTTAAATCACTAAAGTAGCAAAATAAGCTCTAATTTTAGATGGTTAATTGCATTTATTCACTTATTCTAAACTAAGACTTCCATCAAGTTTTTGTGAGTTTAATTGACGTAAAATGCTTATTTAGAATACTCTTACTTTCGTTTTAATCAATCGAGGAACACCAACATGGCTCTGATTGGTAAGCCAAAACCTGATCCAACTTTGGAATGGTTTTTATCACACTGTCACATTCATAAGTACCCTGCAAAGAGCACTCTTATCCATGCTGGTGAAGACTCAGATACCCTTTATTACATAGTAAAAGGTTCTGTAGCGGTATTGATTAAAGATGAAGAAGGTAAGGAGATGATCCTTTCTTATCTGAATCAAGGTGACTTTATCGGTGAACTAGGTTTGTTTGAAGAACAAGCCGAACGTACCGCTTGGGTTCGTGCTAAGCAAGCTTGTGAAATCGCTGAGATTTCATATAAGAAATTCAGACAGTTAATTCAAGTTAACCCTGAAATTCTCATGAAGCTGTCTGCACAAATGGCCTATCGCCTACAAAGTACCAGCCAGAAAGTGGGTAACCTTGCATTCTTAGACGTTGCAGGCCGTATTGCTCAAACTCTATTACATCTGGCTAAACAACCTGATGCTATGACACACCCTGATGGCATGCAGATTAAGATCACTCGTCAAGAGATAGGCCAAATCGTTGGCTGTTCACGGGAAACTGTGGGTCGTATCTTGAAGATGTTAGAAGAACAGAATTTGATCCAAGCTCATGGTAAGACAATCGTGGTATACGGTACCCGTTAAGTTAGTCTTCAGCTTGATTTAAGCCTGCCTTATTAAAGTGGCCTAGAATAAATTCTAGGCCATTTTTTATTGGGGAGCTCAAATGAAACGGCTGTTTTTAATCTGTTTTTTCAGCCTATTCACGCTGATGCATCCAATAATCTTGCATGCCGAACCTATTGAATTAGAACATTATCAAGCCAAGGCGTTAGTTAACTCTGGGCAAATATTGTCCTTAAACGGTACACTCGCCGTAGTGAACCAATTTTGCCAAGGTGAACTAATTGATGCTCATCTCTATCAAGAAGATCATAAATGGCGCTATGATTTGCAAATCAAAGTTCAGCGTGGCCAAATCGTTAATCTCAGTATTGATGCAACTAATGGTCAAGCCGATCAATCAATAGCACTACCGAGCGAATGTCGAAAACATGAAACTGTTACTCGTTGAAGATAACCCAATGCTAGTCACCGAGCTGGAGAAACAACTCAAACTCGCTGGCTATGTAACCGATATTACAGACAAAGCGCTTGAAGCCGATTATCTGATCAAAGAAACCCAATACGATTGCGTAATCTTAGACATAGGTTTGCCCGATGGCAACGGCCTCGAACTGCTCGAAGGCTGGCGAAATCAAGGGATCAGCACTCCAGTCATCATGCTGACGGCCCGCAGCCAATGGCATGAAAAAGTAGAAGGTTTTAATGCTGGCGCCGACGATTACTTAGGTAAACCTTTCCACGCCCAGGAATTATTGGCCCGAATCCAAGCTTTAATCCACCGTGCACATGGTCGTCTAAACACCTCAAGTAAACAATTGAGTTATGGTGGCGTGGTTTTAGATGAAGCAGAGCAAACAGTAAAAGTGGCCGAGCAGCTGTATGAACTCACAGCAATGGAATTTAGGCTGTTAAAAATCTTCCTCATGTCACCTAAGAAGCTGTTATCTAAGACGCAGCTAACCGATAAGCTCTATCAGTTTGACGATGAAAAAGAGAGTAATGTGGTCGAGGTTTATGTCACCCATCTACGCAAGAAACTGGGTAAAACCACGATCGAAACCCGTCGCGGCCAAGGTTACATCTTCCACGGCATTATTGAATGATCTCGATCCGCACTAAGCTCAGTTTATGGTTAACTGGCTTACTCGTGTTAGGTACTGTGATTGGACTGATACTGTTTGAGTCCATGCTACGTCAGGCCTTCCACGACTCTATTATCAATCGCTTAGAAGAAGATCTCGAACATATCATGCTGGCAACCCATATCCACGATGGGGAGATCAGCATAGATCAAAGCCAGCTTTCCAGTTTCTACAAGCCCGCCTATTCAGGCCGTTATTTTCAGCTTAACCTGCCAAATGAAGTGATTCGCTCACGCTCCCTGTGGGATATGCAGTTAGATATCGAGCCACTGGCACCGAATCAAACCCGCGTCTGGCAAGCTAAAGGGCCAAAAAATAACGATATGCAGTTATTATCATTAGGGTTAAATTCCAGCAGTGCCAATGTCAGCGCCACCTTAACCGTTGCGCAAGATTTGAGTATCGGTAGACGTGTGTTTAGCGAAGTTTATGGCACTAAGCTTGGTGTCAATCTGGCGATGTTAGTTGCTATGATCGCGGGGATATTCTTGATCCTACGTCAATCCTTTAAGCCAGTTAAGCACATACAGCATGCACTTTCTCGGCTAAGACAAGGGGAAATTAACGCGCTGGAGCTCAATAATATTCCCCCCGAAGTACAACCATTAGCAAAAACCTATAATGAACTACTTGAGTATACTGCCAAGCAAATTGAACGTAGCCGCAATAACTTAGGTAATTTGAGCCATGGGCTCAAAACGCCACTTGCCGTGATGCAGCAACAGGTTGAAGCTCTTGGCCTCAAAGATCCTGAAACTGCCATTGCCCTGCAGCAGCAACTTGATTCGATTCACAAGATGGTCGAGCGTAAACTGGCTGCCGCGAGGATCACTGGCGACATGCTCCCCGCAGCGCAATTGGTGATCCCTAGGGATTTACATAGCCTAGCCAACACGCTAAATAAGGTTCACCGCAACAAGTCCATTGAATGTGATTTCGAACTCGATCCCAATATTCTCAGACTGCCTATTCACAGGGAAGATGGCATGGAGCTCTTAGGTAACCTGCTAGACAACGCCTTTAAATGGGCCCAGAGCCGAGTCAGCATTCAGCTATCGCGTCAGCAAGAGCGTCTCTGCCTTTGTATCGATGATGATGGTCCAGGGGTTGCTGATGATGAGCTAGATAAGCTCACACAAAGAGGAACAAGGCTTGATGAGTCTGTGATGGGTCACGGTTTAGGATTATCAATAGTGAAAGAAATTGCCGAGCAATACGAGATTGAACTGCAGTTTAATCACAGCACTCGCTTAGGTGGATTGAGGATCGAGCTGACCTTTAGCTAGCCCCGGGTTATGCCAATCGTATTAAATGCCTTGTTTGAAATATCCATAAAAAACGCCATCGAATTGATGGCGTTTTTTTATGCAGAAAGCAATTTGAGGACGTTAGACTTTATTCACATTGGTGCTTTCAAAAATCTTGTCGGCAGACGCCGCCACAAAGCCTGTGTAGAGCTCGCCATTAGCCATAGGATAACGTAGCGCAAACTCATAGAAACAGCTTGGGATTTCCACTGTCGCGTCAGTAAATTCAACACCAATCTTATCAGCCATAGTCGAAGACTGTTCTAACAAGACTTCTGGCGAACCTTTGATCTCGCCACCTGAACTATTAAGTACAAAGCCCGCTTGCTTCAGAGCTTCATTCACTGACTCTAAAGTCTCAAAACCGTCGAGGTGATTGATAGACACTGTGAAATGGTTAGCGCGATAACCAAAAGCCGCTACCCAAGCCGCATACTCGCTCTCAGTTAATAAATCCTGATAGGTTTTAGAATCTAAAGACCAATGACGGCCTGAGTAAATAAAGTTGTCAGCGGTAGTCGCTGCAACATCCACTTGAGCAATTAAGCCTTGAATAGTTTTTTGCAGCGCTGGGCTAAATTCTTCAACCAACAGCTCAGAGATAAACACTTTAGGCTGAGTCGAGTCTGGATGTTCAAAATGCTTAGCGATCAGTTTTTTCTGTTCAAACTTATAATCACCGCAAGGTACATAACCTAGCGAAGTGAAATGCTTAGCCAGTACGTCCAAATTCACCTTAGCGATATTGAAAGTACGCAGGGCAATATGGTCGTTGATGATCGGCTTACCATGACCCAACAACGCGTGCACTTTTGCCGCAGAAGGGGTCATTTGAATATAGTCTTGCCACAGAGCGGCAAATAACGCGTTGATGTCGGTATGCATAAAAACTCCTTTTATTGTGCTGCGGTTATTGCTGTTATTTTGCCGCAAACACTAAATGTAACGACCTAAATGCCACTGTTGCAGCGTCACACATACCCACAGTAGAAACTCAAGTAACGTTACTGCTTGTTATTAAAAAGGAAGAACATTAGTCCTTCCTCCTCTTTCCCACATATTCTTTACCACATAAAAGTCAAATCTCTACCCGCTTACAAGCTCAAACCTGGGCTTAATATCGCGGGTAAACTCACGGCATCAGCCTCGACCGAAGCGACCGGATAAGCACAGTAATCGGCAGCATAGAAAGCACTCGCTCTGTGGTTACCCGAAGCCCCAACACCACCAAAAGGTGCCGCGCCCGATGCGCCAGTGATTTGTTTGTTCCAGTTAACAATGCCAGCACGAATACGCGCAAGGAAATAGTCATAATCTTCTCGGCTATCGGCAAGTAATCCCGCAGACAAGCCGTAACGCGTTTGGTTAGCCAATTTGATCGCTTGATCGAAATCACTGTAACGCACCAGCTGCAGTAGAGGTCCGAAGTATTCTTCATCCGGCAATGCATCGATCGCTGTCACATCGATAAGGCCAGGAGACACTAAGCCTGTACCCGCTTCTAGATGGGTCAACTCGACCAAAGACACACCGCCTAAGTTCAGCAAATTCGCCTGCGCCGCAACCATACCCTTAGCGGCAGTTTCAGAAATCATTGAGCCCATAAAAGGTTGTGGCTGCGCATTCCAAGGACCGACTTTAATCTGTTTAACCGCATCGACTAACATGGCAATCAGCGCATCGCCCTGCTCGCCTTGCTCGACATATAAACGGCGCGCACAAGTACAACGTTGGCCAGATGAAATATAAGCCGACTGCAAAATATCGTGCACTGCGGCCTTAATATCCTGCACACCTTTGATGATCAGTGGGTTATTACCCCCCATCTCAAGTGCTAAAATTTTGCCCGGATGACCGGCATATTGTTGATGTAAAAAATGACCCGTGCGTGAGCTACCGGTAAAGAACAGACCATCGAGCTGTGGGTGTGAAGCCAGCGCTTTACCCGTATCAACCTCACCTTGAACTAAGTTAAGCACGCCAGCTGGCAGACCCGCTTTATCCCATAGGCTAACCATCAGCTCAGCGACTTTAGGCGTGAGCTCTGAAGGTTTGAAAATCACAGTATTCCCAGCCAGCAGTGCAGGGACTATGTGGCCATTCGGCAAATGACCAGGGAAGTTGTAAGGACCGAACACTGCCACAACACCGTGGGGCTTATGGCGGATAACCGCACGTCCTGCTGGCGTATCGTTGGCTTCTGTGCCCGTACGTTTATTGTAAGCCGCAGCCGATAAAGCAATTTTGCCTATCATGGCGCCGACTTCGGTCGCGGTTTCCCACTGAGGTTTACCGGTTTCTTGGGCAATCGTTTCTGCCAGTTCCGCTTTATTGGCTTCGAGTTGGCTGCGATACGCTTCAACTATGGCTAAACGTGCATCGAAACCTAACATAAACCAATCAAACTGTGCGGCGCGCGCGGCATCAACGGCGGCATTAACTTGTTCTGCAGTGGCCGTTTTACCGGTCCAAATAGATTGTGCATTGGCAGGGTTAATTGAGGTCACGTCATGACCTTTGCCAGCATGCCACTGGCCTTGAATATAATGTGTCATTGATTATTCCTACATTGCCAAAATACGGATTTGATCGCCTTTTGCGAGTAGCAAACCCGCGGCCAGCTCAGGGCTAATGATGATATGTTCGGATTTGTCGTCCACGGCCAGTGCAGCAGACGTCGCTCGATAATTGGCTAATTGAGTATTTGAGATAATAAATTGAGTGTCGGCTTCGACCATGTCACCAATATCGACGGTTAATAAACGGCTTTCACGCACGCCGCGAATGTCCGATAAACGACACTCAACCGTTGGACCACCATCAAAAATATCCACGTAACCGCGGCATCGAAAGCCTTCGGCCTGCAGCAGACTTAATGCAGGACGAGTATTGGTATGCACTTCGCCAATCACTTTCTGCGCTTCTTCAGGCAACAGACAAACGTAGACAGGATTTCGTGGCATCATTTCGGCCATAAATGCCTTTTTGCCCAAACCAGAAAGATAATCTGCCTGAATAAAATCAATGCCTAAAAAGTGTTTTTGCAGCCAGCCATAGAAAGGTGAATGACCATCGGCATCGCTCACACCGCGCATTTCGGCAATCACAGTTTCACCAAAACGCTTCGCATGTTGAGCTAAAAACAGAAAGCGACTGCGGGATAACATGCGGCCATTGTTGCCCTTGCGATATGCTTCACGCAAAAACAGCGTACACATCTCAGCAGCGCCAGTGTAGTCATGGCAAAGAGTGAGTGTTTCGACCTCGTTACGAACGTCAATTTGTTCAGAATGATAGACTTCGGTACCGAGTCGATAATGGTAGAACGCATCTTCCATTCCCACCGCCGCTTCGATGGCGCACGTTCCCACCACTTCACGGGTATCGGTATCTTCCAGCACCATTAGATAACCTTCATCGAAGGGAGTCTCTACGGCTTTGACGAATGAGGCTTCTGCTCGAGCAATTTTATGTCTGAGCAGATCCGCATTCACAGGTAATGACGTAAAACCATGACCAGACTCTTCGGCAATTTGATATAAGGCCTCAAAATCACCAGCCTGAATAGGACGTATGATTAACATCTTAGTGTCTCCTCACTTTGGCTTACCGTGCATCAAGGCACCTCTCTTCAAAAAGACAGGCAGTGATGCAGGTAAGTATTCCCTGACAAAAAAGGAGTGCGAATAAATTCAGCACTCCTTTGGTCATTTAGGCGGCAGCTATGCTCGCCACAGCACGTTCAAAACGAGCTAGACCTTCAGCAATATCTGCCTCAGGGATCACCAGAGAAGGAGCAAAACGCACCACGTTAGCACCCGCCATCAGACTCATTAAGCCTTCAGCGACAGAGGCCACCAAAAAGTCGCGTGAACGACCTTGGTATTGTTCATTAAGAACGGCCCCTAAGAGTAAACCTTTACCGCGTACTTCTGAAAAAACATGATATTTTTCATTGATTTTATTCAAACCATCACGCAATAACTGCTCGCGATGTTTTACGCCATCTAACACTTCAGGTGTATTCACTACATCTAACACAGCATTACCGATAGCGCAGGCTAATGGGTTACCACCATAGGTAGAACCGTGAGTGCCCACTTTTAAATGCTCGGCAATCTCAGCCGTTGTCAGCATAGCTGCGATAGGGAAACCACCACCGAGCGCTTTAGCTGTGGTTAAGATGTCAGGCACGATTTCAGTACCCATGTAAGCGTACAGTTCACCAGTACGGCCCACACCCGTTTGGACTTCATCAAAAATCACTAGTGCATTGTGCTTATTAGCCAATTCACGCACGGCTTTTAGGAATGCAGGATCGGCATCGATAATACCGCCCTCGCCTTGCAGCGGCTCAAGCATGATGGCGCAAGTCTTATCGGTTACTGCGGCTTCTAAGGCGGCAACATCGTTAAATGGCAGGTGAGTAATACTCTGCGGCTTAGGACCAAAACCATCGGAATAGGCAGCTTGTCCACCGACACTGACGGTGAAGAATGTACGGCCGTGGAAAGCTTTATCGAACGCTATGATTTCATCTTTCTCAACGCCATGTTTTTCTAAGGCATAACGACGGGCAAGTTTTAATGCGGCTTCGTTGGCTTCGGCGCCAGAGTTGGCAAAATACACTTTGTCGGCAAACGTGCTATTAACTAATTTAGTCGCTAATGCCAAGGCTGGCTCATTCGTCATTACGTTTGATAGATGCCATAATTTTTCACCTTGTGTCTTAAGGGCATTCACAAGGGCTGGATGACAGTGACCTAAGCAATTTACCGCAATACCGCCAGCAAAATCGATAAACTCGTTGCCCTCTTGGTCCCAAACTCGGCTTCCTTCGCCACGAACAGGGATCACGGCAGCAGGCGCATAATTAGGCACCATCACTGCGTCAAACTGGGCACGGTCCAACTTCATATCAACGCTCATTCTTCTTCGTCCTTTGTGTTTGTGTAACGGCGCCTTGCACCGTCAGAGTCCCATAGGTATCTTTATCTAGAGTTAGTGATACTGGGATTGCTTGTGTCTATTAATAACCATTATTAGCGAAAATGTGATCAAAATACCAGTTTTTCACAAACATCAATCCACGCACTTCCACCCAAAGTGCATAAAGATTGCAGTTTAAGAACTATACAAGCGGTTAAGCCCGTGGCTTGCAGCATAATTAGTCAGAAAAAAAGTTATTTACCCCTCATTTTGCTAGCTATTCACTGAATGTGAATAACTACACCATTTTAACGAATCAAATGTGAAAGCACAAAATGGCCAATTTTCGACCTCACTTCAAGGGCTTCGGGCAATAAATTGAACAAAGGAAACACATGGGGCATGTTAGGGTAAAAGCAGCCCGTTATCTCACCACCACAGGCTTTTATTTGGGCGACTAAACGTTCAGAATCCTGTAATAATAACTCCCGCGTACCCGCAATCACTAAGATAGGCGGCAGGTCTGCCAAGTTTCCCTGTAAGGGGGAAACTTTTGCAGACATAGGATCGGCCCCCGCAAGATAAGCGCCACGTAAGCGCAGCAATGCCTCTATGGTAAAGAAGGGATCGTCGGCTGCGAGTATCAACTCAGTATCCCCCGTAAGCGCTAAGTCTAACGCGGGCGATAGCAAGATACAGGCGGTCGGTAAAGGCAGGGCTAAACGTTTTAATTCCAGCAACAAACTCAGTGCTAAATTGCCGCCCGCCGAGTCACCCATGAGGATCAAATTCTCCGTGCCTTTCAGCTCAATTAACCGCCTATAGGCTTCAAGTACATCATCAAATGGCGCGGGGAAAGGATACTCTGGTGCGAGACGATAATCCGGAATATAAGCATCTAATTGACAACGCTGGCAGATATCTGCGACCAGTCTTGCATGGGCATGGGGCGTTTTAAAACAGAAGCCTCCGCCACGGATATAAAACAGATTTCCAAGGCGAGGAGGTTCGTTCAGAAGCACATAATGTAACAAGTTTGAGTGTTGTAAGGGGATGGTAGCGCTGACTAACTTATCCGGCCAAGGGAGCCAACGTCTATCAAGCTCAAGCAACTTTTCACGCACTTGCGCTAAGGGCATTTTTGCCTGTCCACGACTGATGGATGGCCTAGCGACATAGGATAAAATGGTATTTAGTACAGATGCTTGCCAGCTTGGCATATCCATTCCTCTACTTAAACGCCGCAATCATGGCGCTACGTAGCAGACCGAGGATTACAGCAGATCTAACTTCCTATAGTTTTGTGCTTTTAAGCGCAGTACTTCTTGCTCATTTAACTCATAATAATCAAACATTAAGCGCTTTTCTTGGGGATCGATTTGACGCATTTCTTCGAGCAATACCACCTTAGCATAACAGTTTGCCCGCGCGACTAATGCCGACTGAGGCGACAATTCTCGATAGCTTAAGGTTTGGTCTAACTCCTTTAACAACCGAGTTAAGGGACTCGCTTCAAACTTAAGTAACTCTAATAATTGCCAATTAAGTTTAAGACCATGGTTTAACACTTGTTCAAACACGGCCTTAGCAGGAAACTCAGTGGCAATCACCGCATCATACACTTCCTTATCACGGCTGCTACTGGCTTCTCTTATCCAAGATCCCCATGTTTGGTCGAATAAACGGGCACTTAAACTCAATACAACGGATGTGCCTAACTGATTAAGTAAGGCACTACTATAAACCAAGGCTGAGTCAGTATTATGAAGCTGAGCTAAAGCATTTGCCGCTATGCCACTGACTATGCTGTAGCGCCATAATTTACGGGTAGTCCATAACAACTTAGCATTGCCACTAGGAAGCCAATTTCGCAAACAAAAGTAAGGAATAATAGTGCGAAGGTTTTCGATACCGATGTAATTCATCACTAATTTGATATCAGTGACCCGCACATCTGAGCTCTGAGACCGGCGAGCGCGAAAAGATGGGCTGTTGACCATGTTGGTTAAGTCGCGGCACAACCAACTTAAGTTACTGATCAGTGGCCTTAATCGCGTTGCATCGAGATTTTTTGCCAGCAATAATTCCAGCAAGAGGATTTGCGACTCATTGATATCTGACTTAGCCAGAACAGATTCAGGGGACGCGAGTTGATGCTCGATGGCGTTAATGACAGTTTCATGCAACTGGCTCGATACGGCTTCAAACACTTCTTTAGCTTTAATTTGTTTCATCAAACGCACCAAAATGGCTTCGCGTTCAACATCTAACTTATTTGCATCGGCCTCTAATTCAAGGTCGAGTTCATCCAAAAGAGTCGGGCTCGCTTTTTGCTTTCCGAGGATCAATTGTTGATAGAGTCTATGTTCTATCTCTATAATTTTGCCGGGTCTTACACCGCCCGCAACCGAAATCGCCACTATAAATCTTTCCTATATCGCTAATGCCCGAGTGACGTCAACACAATCAAACTCTCAAAATCATTACAATTTCAGCACATACACTTAATCTTAGCAATAATGCAAAGTCGCAGAACGCAAACAAAGAGTTATATCGGATATTTCCTAGTCAGTTACCCAATAAAAAGGCCTCGGCTAGGAGACCTTTAAAAGAAATCGAACTGAATTATTTAAGTTCTTGTTCAAATAACTTATAGATGCGGCGGTATTCATCTAACCAGCTAGAAGGTTGACGGAAACCATGGGGCTCAACAGGATAAATCGCCATTTCAAAGGTTGGTTTTTCCAGTTCAATGAGGCGCTGTACCATACGCACACTGTCTTGGAAGAAAACGTTGTCATCCATTACGCCACTCATGATAAGCAGTGGTTTAGTTAATCCTTGAGCATGCTCAATCGGAGAGCTGCGCTCATAGGCGATAGGATCGACATCAGGCGTATTTAAGATATTAGAGGTATAAGGCGCATTATAATGTGCCCAGTCCGCCACAGGACGCAATGCAGCTCCAGCTTGGAACAAGTCCGGCGCGGTAAACAAAGACATAAAGGTTAAGAATCCACCGTAAGAGCCACCATAAGTACCGACACGCTTAGTATCGACATGGGTATGAGTCGCCATCCACGTTACGCCATCCTTTAAGTCTTCCACTTCTGGATGACCCATATTGCGATAAATAGCGGTGCGCCAATCTCGGCCGTAACCTTTAGAGCCACGGTAATCCATGTCCATCACAACATAACCTTGTTGAGTCAGCAGGTTGTGGAACATAAACTCGCGAAAATAACCGCTAAAACCATAATCGGCATTCTGCAGATAACCTGCGCCGTGATTGAAAATCACCGCAGGATATTTCTCAGCGCGGGACTTATCATAGCCTTGCGGCAGATAAACTCGAGCGTACACATTGCCAGCACCATGATTTGAAGGTACTGCTACCACTTCTGGCGCTTGCCATGGGTAATTTTTGAAGGCATCACTGGTATAAGACGTCAGCTGCTTTAACTCGCCGCCAATGGGTTGAACATAGAGTTCATTAGGCTGTGTGCGGCGTGAGGCATTGAGTAATAGCTGAGTGCCATCGGGGCTTAAGCTGTAATCTAAGTTTCCATCACACTGAGTTAGTTGCTCATTTTTACCAGTGGCAAGATTCACGCGGTGAACATTATAAATACCGGGGTGACTCAGGTTCGCTTTGTAATAGATGTAATTGGCATCCGGTGACAGCGTAATATCACTCACCACAAACTTGCCTTGGGTTAACGCACGCGGCTTTTCGGCTTGAGCTTTAATATAAAGCTGCGAATAACCGGACTCTTCTGACAAGTAATACAAGGTATCCGTATCCGGTAACCAACCGAATTGGTTGTAGTCGTAATTCACCCATGCATCATCATGCAAACGATGTTCGGTAATGAATTTACCCTTAGCTAAATCGACACTGGCGATCCAGCGATCTTTGTTATCGGTGGCTTCTAGCATCAGGGCTAATTTATTTTCCGACTCATGCCATTGAATCGCACTCTGAGTCCAGCCCCAATCCTGCATCAACTGAATTTTACGTGGCGATTTAGTGCTTTGATAAGTTTCGCCTTTCGCTTTAGCATTTTCAGCTTTCACTTTGGCTAGCACATCTTCATCAAAACCAGTAAGGCCCTCGATTGTGATATCGACTTTTTTATGTTGGTTTAAATCAAGCACAACAAAACGTTGCCCTGGTGGCGTATCTTCAGCCACGCGCGCGCGCACTGGCACTGGGTCGATATAACCTTCGCTACCTAAGTAATTAGGCATGATGTCGTGTTCGCTGCTACCTGTGTAATTTTTATCTGTAAGCGCGACTAAAATATAGCGGCCATCGGGTGATAAACTCAGCTCTGACACCACTTCGCTATCGCCTAAATACCAAGTGCTGGCGGCGAGCGTTGGATCGTTTTTTTGTAATTCATCTTGGTACTGCGCTTTAGCTTTAGCATTTTCTTGCTGCAGCGCTACATACTGAATCAATCTGTGCTGTTGTTTCGCAATATAAGACGTCGGCTCTTTTACACCTTCTGGCGCTTTCGCCATTTTAATTTCAGCAAGTTGCTCGACTAAGCCTGAATCTTGATGGATTTGGAAAACATTGTCGCCCTGCCAATAGGCAATATCGCCATTATTGAGATAACGCACACCATCGATGGCGGTGCGCTGGCGAGTCAATTGGCTGATCTTACCCGTGCTTAATTGCTTAACAAAAATGTTGCCTTGATATAGGTAAGCCTTGTGGGACTTAGTGCGATCAAACACACCAAACTGCTGATCTGCGGCATGTAACTTATCGAGAGCTAGCTCGACGGCGCGACTGTCATTGATGCCTTGCTGATAATAGCTACGCAGAGGTGAAGCACTCGCTTGGCGGGCAAACAGCACGCTTTGGCTATCGTCGCTCCAGTAAGCCTCTTTGGCAAAGATCCCCATCCAATCAGGATTTGCCATAATTTGATTAAGCGTAAGCGCCTGTGAAACTTGTGGCGGTTGGGCTAAGGGAACTTGGAATGCTGGCGGAGCTATTACGGGAGTTGCAGTTTCAGTCGATGTCGCTGCGCACCCTGCCAATACGGCAACCGCTAACGCACTAAAACCCAAATTTCGCATTACGCTTCTCATTTATCCTTCCTTTTATTGTTATCGCAATGGCTAAATGACCCAGTCTACTTATCTGCTGGTTTCGCCTATTCGCGTAGTTTTGCGGCAGTTATAGCATAGTTAATCGCTAAACTTGCTTAAAAGAAGGATAAATCTTGTAACAGAAATTGATAGTGTGGAGAGTTTTTAAGGCGAGGAAATTATACGGACACAGCCGGTTGCGCTAAAAAATTGGCTAACAGTTCGAGACCTTGCTCGGTGAGAATTGATTCGGGATGAAATTGCACCCCATAAAGCGGTAAGTCTTGATGGCTCATGGCCATGATTTCTCGGCCGTGAATTGCATCGTCAAACCAAGCATCGAGTACAAAACCTTCAGGCACAGCATCAACCAGTAACGAGTGATAACGTGTCACGGTTAAAGGCTGATTTAATCCCTTAAATAACCGCTGTCCTGTATGCGCAATAACGCTGACCTTGCCGTGCATCACCCGTTCGGCACGCACTACATTGGCACCGAAAACCTGCGCCATCGCTTGATGTCCTAAACAGACACCTAAGATTGGCATTCGCGCAGCAAAATATTCAATCGCCGCAAGGGAGATCCCCGCCTCATTGGGAGTACAAGGTCCTGGAGAAATCACCAAATGACTAGGCGCAAGCACCTCGATGTCGGCTAGGCTAATTTCGTCATTACGCTTAACCACTATCTCTTGCCCTAGCTGCTGAAAATACTGCACTAAGTTAAAGGTGAAAGAGTCGTAATTATCGATCATTAGCAACATACAAGATCCATTGGTCTAAATGGGTAAAGGTAACGCATATCTAACGGATGAATGCGGGCGCAAATGCTATCACACCTTGTACTTAAGGTTTAACCAATTGTGGGGATTAAAATACAGCGACAAAAAAGCCAGTCATTAGACTGGCTTAGTTTTTAAACGACTTGGGCATTTCACCATAGTTATTTAACCACAGTTAAATGACTGCGACGCTTAGGAGGCTCATCTGTCGGTTCAAACGCTTTATCTGTTGTTTCAACAACAGATAAAGATGAATCGACTTCATCGTCCATCAGGTAAGCATCTTCGATATCGAAGACAGTGCCAGCACCATTTTCACGGGCATAAATAGCGACAATCGACGCCATTGGCAACATCACCTGCTGAGGAACACCACCAAAACGCGCATTGAACTCCACACACTCATTGCTAATTTGCAAATTGCCCACTGCGCCAGCAGCGATATTTAACACTATCTGGCCATCCTTCACGTATTGCTGCGGTACTTGAGTGCCTTCAACAAAGGCATCAACCACAACGTGAGGAGTCAATTGGTTGTCCATCAACCAATCATAGTAAGCCCTTAGTAAATAAGGACGATTTGGAGTCAAAGGTTTCATTACATACCCATGCGCATTTCGCGTTCGGCTTCAGTTAAAGAAGCTTTAAACGATTCACGCTCAAAAATACGTGTCATATACGCTTTGATATCTTTAGCTACACGGCTATCTAGCTCAATACCTAATACAGGTAAGCGCCACAACAATGGGCCAAGGTAGCAATCCGCTAGACCAAATTCTTCGCTCATGAAGTAAGGCACTTCACCGAAGATAGGCGCAATTGCGATCAGGCTTTCAGTCAACTCTTTACGAGCCGCTTCAACACGATCACCTTTACGGATACGGTCAACAAGCGAATACCAGTCAGTATCGATGCGATGCATCATCAAACGGCTTTGGCCGCGAGACACCGGATAAACTGGCATCAAAGGCGGATGAGGAAAACGCTCATCCAAATATTCCATGATAATGCGTGATTCGTATAAAACGAGTTCACGGTCTACCAAAGTTGGCACTGAGTTATATGGATTTACTTCGAGCAAATCCTCAGGCATTTCGTTAGGGTCGACCTGTAAAACATCAACAGTAACCCCTTTCTCAGCTAACACGATACGTACTTGATGGCTATACAGATCATCAGCACCTGAAAACAGTGTCATGATAGAGCGTTTGTTGGCAGCAACAGCCATTGATACCCTCCAGAATCGAAATAAAACAAAAGTAAACGAGGGGCAAAGCCCCCCGTTTACACTATGCGGATATTACATTTTACCCGTTATTGGTGCCTAGTGTACATCTTTCCAATACTCTTTCTTCAAGAGGTAGGCCACAATAAAGAATATAAATAGGAATCCGAGTACCCACCAGCCCATAGCTTGACGCTCTAGCTTAACAGGTTCAGCCGAATAAACTAAGAAGCCAGTGATATCACGTACTGCTTGGTCGTATTCTTCCGCATTCAATTTACCGCCAGTCACCACAATAGTGCCATCTTGTTGTTTAACTGGTGTGCCTTGTAACTCTTCGAGTACATGTGGCATACCAACAGATGGGAATACTGTGTTATTCACACCAAATGGGCGACTTGGATCTTTATAGAAGCCTTTCAGATAGGAATAAACCCAATCTTCACCACGCACACGAGCAACTAAAGTTAAGTCTGGCGGTGTAGCACCAAACCATTTAGCAGCATCTTTAGGTGGAATAGCGTTTTGCATCAACTCACCAATTTTAGCATCGGTGAACATATACTTATTACGCATATCATCCGCAGAGATACCGATATCGGTCGCTACACGTTCATAACGTTGATACTGAGTGCTATGGCAACCAGAACAGTAATGTTGGAACAGGTCCACACCACGCTCTAAAGAAGCTTTATCATGCAGATCAACATTGGCATCTTCTAAATGAATTTTATGTCCGCTCGCGGCCATAGCCAACGTCGGCAACAAGGTAACTAATGCAATCAATAATTTTTTCATTAGTGTGTCAACCTCGCTGGAACAGGTTTAGTTTTTTCATTCTTGCTGTATACCCACAGCGCTACAAAGAAACCAAAGTAAGTGAAAGTAAACACCTGTGCAACTATCGTCAGCGTCGGCGTGGCAGGCACTACCCCTAAATAACCCAATACTATGAAAGATATAGCAAATTGAGCAATGTTCAGCTTATGTAGCGTACTACGGTAGCGAACTGACTTCACTTTACAGCGATCTAACCAAGGCAATACGAACAGTACTGCAATCGACAGACCCATCATTATCACGCCACCCAATTTATCAGGCACTGCACGTAAAATGGCGTAAAAAGGAGTGAAGTACCAAACGGGTGCAATGTGTTCAGGAGTCTTCATCGAGTTAGCCGCTTCAAAGTTTGGCTTTTCAAGGAAGTAACCACCGCCTTCAGGAATAAAGAACAACACATAGCAGAACACTATCAGGAAGCCCGCGACGCCCATGATGTCTTTTACAGTGTAATATGGGTGGAATGGAATACCGTCAACTGGCCAGCCATTTTCGTCTTTGTTCTTCTTGATTTCGATACCGTCAGGGTTGTTAGAACCCACTTCATGCAGCGCAATTAAGTGTAAAAACACGAGTACGACTAATACTAACGGCAGTGCAATCACGTGCAGCGCAAAGAAACGGTTCAGCGTTGCGCCAGAGATCACGTAGTCACCACGGATCCATAGGGTTAAGTCGTCACCAATAACTGGAATCGCACCGAACAGAGAGATAATTACCTGCGCACCCCAATATGACATTTGACCCCATGGCAGCAAATAACCCATAAAGGCTTCGGCCATCAACACGAGGAAAATTAACATACCGAACAGCCACAGTAGTTCTCTAGGTTTCTGATATGAACCGTAAATTAAACCACGGAACATGTGCAGATAGATCACAACGAAGAAGGCTGATGCACCCGTTGAGTGCATATAACGCAGCAACCAACCGTATTCAACATCACGCATTATGTATTCAACAGAGGCAAATGCGCCTTCTGCTGTTGGTACATAGTTCATCGTCAACCAGATACCTGTCAGTAATTGGTTAACCAATACCAACATCGCTAGCGAACCGAAAAAATACCAAAAGTTAAAGTTAGTTGGCGTAGCGTATTGGCCCACGTGACGGTTATAAGTCGCCGTCATTGGGATACGCGCATCAATCCAATTAATTAAATTCTTAACCATTACGCCACTCCTTTATCTACACCGATAATCACGGTGCCATCATCAACGTATTGATGTGGAGGGATAACTAGGTTCAATGGAGCAGGTACGCCTTGGAAAACGCGACCAGCCATATCGAACTTAGAGCCATGACATGGACAGAAGAAACCAGAAGTGACACCTTCAACTTGCTCACCAAATGAATCTGGCAAATAAGTAGGTGAACATCCGAGGTGGGTACAAATACCGACAGCAATAAAATACTCTGGCTTAATTGAGCGCAAAGGATTTGTTGCATAATCAGGCTGCTGCATCTCAGCAGAAGCAGGATCTCTTAACTTATCATCATGTGTTGGCAGTTCATTGATCACAGCATCTGTGCGACGGACAACCCATACAGGTTTTCCACGCCACTCAACACGGATCAGCTGACCTGGCTCTACTTTACTGATATTTACTTCGACCGGTGCACCTGCAGCTTTCGCTTTGGCACTCGGATTCCATGACTTGATGAAAGGAACCGCTACAGCGACGGCACCAGCACCACCTACTACGGCGGTTGCGGCTGTCAGGAATCTGCGACGTCCGGTATCGACTGGCGCATTGCTCATCCACTTATCTCCCAGAGGGTGTTGGAATTTTTATATTTCAAAGACTTTCAGCCCTTAGTCATCACTAGGGTCAAAAATCGAAGTTTGAAGCGGGGCTCATTATAGCTAAAAATTAGAAGCAGATCATAGTGAAAACACGCAAGTAAGTTAGGGAGATTGCGTGTTTTTTAAAAAAAGCCTAAAAAAGACCCAACTATTAACCCATTTTAATTCATTTGGATCATATTTTAAGCTTCTTGTCTGTGATATCGGCATAAAGCATGCATCGCTAATATAAATTAGCCCAGACTTTTCAAACTAAGTTAACAATCGCCAGATAAAAAAATAGGCCCTGAGTAACAGGACCTATTAAATCAATACTTTTAATGCATTACTTCTTAGGTGCAGTGCTCTTCATATACTTGAAGAACTCGCTATCAGGCTCTAACACCATAATATCGGACTTACCTGAGAAGCTGGCTCGATAAGCCTCTAAGCTACGAACAAAACCGAAGAACTCAGCATCTTTGTTGTAAGCATCAGAATATATCTTCGCTGCTAACGCATCTCCTTCACCTCGAATGGTTAAGGCTTTACGTTCAGCTTCGGCAATCTTCACCGTCACATTGGCATCTATCGTTGCACGAATAATTTCAGACTGTTCTTTACCTTGCGCTCTATGCTCTTTTGCCACAGCTTGACGCTCTGCACGCATACGCTGGTAAATACTGTTACTGACGTTAGCCGGAAGATTGATTTGCTTTACACGCACATCAACAACTTCAATACCTAAGTCTTTAGCACTTTCTGAGGCATTGGATAACGCATCATTTTGCAGTTCATCACGCTTACCAGAAACAATCTCTCTGATAGTGCGACGACCAAACTCTGTGCGTAAATCGTTGTTGATCTTACGTTGTAATAGCGATTCTGCATTGGACTTAATACCACCGTTTGTAGACAGGTAATATTTTTCGAAATCCATAATGCGCCACTTCACATAGGAATCGACCATAAGGTCTTTCTTCTCTGAAGTCACAAAACGATCAGCGGCACCATCAAGTGTTTGAATACGGGCATCGAGTAATTTTACTTTATCGATCACAGGCACTTTGAGATGCAAACCAGGATCATAGACGCGGGTGACTTGCTTACCGTCAACGTCGTCTTTTAAAATTTCACCGAAACGCGCCACAATAGCGCGCTCGCCTTCATTCACCACCATTAAAGATGACAAACCAATACCTAAGAGCACGGCGATAAGAATAACGCTTAATCTACCCATGGATTACTCCCTCCCTTGGCGAGTACGATCATCGCGGGATGGACGTCCACTCAAAGGCTCATTCGCGCGAGTCGTTGATACAGATGAAGAATTAACATTTTGCTGTGGCTTAGCTTCCAGCTCATTTGTCGCAGGCTTCTGCTGAATTAACTTATCTAGCGGTAGGTACATTAAGTTGCCGTTGTTCTTAGCATCAATCAGCACTTTATTCGTATCTGTCATCACTTGCTGCATTGTATCAAGATACAAACGCTTACGAGTCACTTCAGGCGCAGCTTGATACTCTGGTAATAACAACTCAAAACGAGCCACTTTACCGCGAGCTTCTAAGACTTCACGCTCTTTATAAGCATTCGCTTGTTGCGCCATACGTTCAACTTCACCACGAGCTTTTGGTTCAATTTCACGGGCATAAGCTTCAGCTTCACGAATAAAACGTTGTTCATCTTCTTGGGCAGAAATCGCATCATCGAAGGCGTCTTTCACTTCTTCTGGCGGACGTGCCGGTAAGAAGTTAACGTCAACAACAGCAAGACCCAATTTGTACGGTTCAAGAATGCGCTCTAACTCTTTCCACGTATCGCGACGAATAGCATCACGGCCCGTAGTCAGAATATCATCCATCTTGTTATGTCCAATGACATAACGCAGTGCACTGTCAGTCGCTTCACGCAAACTGGCGTTCGCATCGACGGCACTAAATAGATATGAGTAAGCATCTAAAATACGATACTGAACATCAAGCTCAACTTTCACGACGTTTTCATCGGATGTCAGCATGCTACCAGACGCAGGAATAGAGCGAACCGATTGAATGTCGACGGGATAAATTTGGTCGATAAATGTGGCTTTCCAATGAAGTCCAGGGCCAATTTCGCCAGCGTGTTTACCAAATCGCAGTGCCACACCACGCTCAGCTTCTTTAATTGTATAAAAACCCGAAAGTCCCCAAACAACTACAGCAACAGCAAGAATGATGATTAGGCTAAACGAACTAAAAGACTGGCCTGAGCCATTTCCTTTGCCGCCAAAGCGCTTTGAAAGATTACGAAAAACCTCGTCAAGGTCCGGTGGTCCTTTGTCGTTACCACCTTTATTTCCCCAAGGATCATTACCCTTGTTACCGGGCTCGTTCCAAGCCATTTAGCACTCCATAAGTGGATGAAATAAATTAGATTATTAACAAACAGCTTCATCTATCGAATCTTCGAAGATGAAGGTTTCTAACTCACCCTGACTCTGTTTTGTTAATCGGCGCCAATCGGCGTCCGATAAACGAACAGACAAAATACAGTTCCCCAGATCGTCGTACTCTTTCTGCTGTATCGCATCCAGTCGATAAAACTGGCCAAGATAATGTCCAGCAGTTGCCGGAATTCTAAGTGTTAGCTCTTTAATCACCTCACCAATAAGCTCAGTGATGGCTTTCAAGAGCAAATCAAATCCTAAACGCTTCTGTGCTGACACCCAAACTCGAACGGGTTTGCCTATGTCGTTATATTCAATTCTTGGCGTCACATCTTCGAGTAAATCGATTTTGTTACAGACCACGAGTTGCATGACTTCATCGGCTTGGATGTCTTTCAGTACAGATTGAACCTGATCAAAATTATCCGCCATGTTTTCATCTGCACAATCAACTATGTGTAGTAATAACTCAGCTTGCCTTGTCTCTTGTAAGGTTGCCTTAAATGCAGCAACGAGATCATGGGGCAAATGACGAATAAACCCGACAGTATCTGCTAATATCACGGCACCATCAGGTAAATCTAACTTTCTTAGCGTAGGATCGAGTGTGGCAAATAGCTGATCTGCAGCATAAACATCAGATGATGTTAGGGCATTAAACAGCGTTGATTTACCCGCGTTTGTGTAGCCGACTAATGAAACTGTCGACAAATCACTACGCTTACGTGCACGTCGACTCTGTTCACGTTGCTTATCAACTCGCTCTAAGCGTTTGTTGATATTTTTAATCCGTCCTCTGAGCAAACGTCTATCGGTTTCGAGCTGGGTTTCCCCTGGACCACGTAAACCAATACCGCCCTTTTGCCTTTCAAGATGCGTCCAACCACGGATCAGGCGAGTCGACATATGGCGCAATTGCGCTAGCTCCACCTGTAACTTACCTTCGTGAGTTCGCGCTCTTTGGGCAAAAATATCGAGAATAAGTGTCGTACGGTCGAGCACTCGACACTGACACACTTGCTCAAGATTACGCTCTTGGGCTGGACTCAATGCATGATTAAAAATCACCACATTGGCTTCAGTCGCCGCCACTAATGCAGCTAACTCTTCGGCTTTACCAGAACCCACAAAAAATTTGCGATCCGGTGAACGTCGACTTCCAGTAATCACCCCGACTGATCTTGCCCCAGCTGATTCTACTAATAGCTGCAGCTCGACTAAATCTTCTCGGCGTTCCTCATCGGAAAAGTCGATATGGACAAGAACCGCAGTTTCTCCCGCCTCATAACGATCAAACAAGAAGCAAACTCCTCAGATAATACTTATTCGCCACTAGGCGCATCATCTTGAGCACCATATCCGCCTTGGGCATTTTGGTGACCAGTAACGTTGAATGGGCGTGCTGGCACGACAGTAGAAATAGCGTGTTTATAAACCATTTGGCTCACTGTATTTTTCAACAGAATGACAAATTGATCAAACGACTCTACCTGTCCTTGGAGTTTAATGCCGTTAACCAAGTAAATTGATACAGGAACGCGCTCGCGACGCAATGCGTTCAAAAATGGGTCTTGTAAAGATTGCCCCTTAGCCATTTTATTATTTCCTTTTTAATTTATATAAAATAAATCGATATCAGTGATAGTTTTTTGTTTAGTTTTAGTATTATACAGCAAGGGCTAATAAGCTAGCGGCATTGACGCATAAGTATAACTAAATTCCCCTCAGCACCACTTTCAAGCCAATTCAACTCTGGCCAACTCCGCAACCATGTTAATTGACGCTTAGCCAATTGCCTAGTAGCAGCAACTGCTTTTTCGACCATAGTATCATAGTCAAACTCACCATCTAGGTATTGCCAGCACTGTCGATAACCGACACAACGCATTGAAGGCAAGTCTAAATGCAAGTCTCCACGGGCTTTTAGCTCTGTGACTTCCTCAATAAAGCCCTGTTTGAGCATAAGCGCAAAACGTTGCGCTATTAAGTCATGTAACACTTTGCGCTCGCGCGGTGCAATAGCAAACTGCACTACGTCATAGGGCAAGGGGGCTGACTTGGTCTGAGTCAACTCAGTCATGCTCTTGCCGCTTATTCTATAGACTTCCAGCGCTCTTGAAAGTCTTTGTGGATCATTAGGATGAATTCTTTCTGCCGACACGGGATCTATCTCCCTTAATTGGTCATGCAGTGCTTCCCATCCCTTTTCATCCGCCTCCGCTTGGATCTCGGCCCTAATGGCGTCGTCCGCACTCGGCAAAGGTGACAAACCTTCGAGTAACGCTTTGAAATACATCATGGTTCCGCCAACTAATACTGGCGTTTTCCCCATGCTGACAATCTCTTCTATCTGGGCTATTGCATCGGCTCTAAAGTCGGCTGCCGAATAGCTTTCACTGGGATCACGAATATCAATTAATCTGTGCGGCCCACGAGCCAGTTCGTCTGCTGAAGGCTTGGCACTGCCAATATCCATACCACGATAAATTAATGCCGAATCGACCGAAATGATTTCACAGTTATGCTTTTCGGCCAATTCTAATGCTAAAGCTGTCTTACCTGAGGCCGTTGGCCCCATCAAAAATAACACTTTAGGCTGTAATTCTTTATTCACTTGCTTGCTCTTCTAGCCACGATTGCCAAGGTAAGAATATCGCTTTGTTGGCAATAAGCTGTTTTTTCTCTTCAGCTAACTGCGAAAATGCTGCCCAGACTTCTGGTGCCGAAACGAATCCCGTTAAACTGTGTTTTGCCAACCAAAATGCCAATGCGCTCGGCGCAGGTGTTTCAAAACGTAGCGATTGTAGCCACTCAGGGATCACTTTGGCTAACTGGCTCTCTCTGATATATGGGGGCACTTTTTTAATAATCAACTGCTGGTAACGAATTGTTAGTTCTAAACCTAATTGGCGGATCAGCGTGTCGTGTTCAGTCAGCACAGCCTGCCAATCCGCATCAGCCGCGACAGACACTGGCATCAATAAAGGCTGACCAATTAACCCCGTCGCTAGCTTAGCTTCAATCTCTTGGCATCGCGTCGCCAATGCTACTGATTTTATTGATAATAGACTGAGTTTATCTTCCGACGTCATCACCCAATATTGCCCATCTAATATCGATGGCATAGGTAACACAGACTGATAATCTTGATCTTTTACACTGTAAGAAGGGGTTTGCAGTAAAGCACCATAACTTGCTATTGCCGCCTTTGACGGTAATTCAGTACGTTGTCGAGATTCACCTGCAGAATAACTGCCACGGCTGCTGTCTCTTGGCGTTGTCATGCTGCCAAAAGCATTGGTTTGAGTGCCCAAACTGGCGCCTTCTCGTCCTGCGACTAGAGACTTTACTTGAACGGCAGGGGTAACTGAATCTTGAGCAGACTCAAGTGTATCAGCTTGCGCATTAACTTGAGCTGAATCAGCGCCAAGTGCAAAAGGAGCAGATATTTCAGCTGCGCTTATCGGGGCATCCACAAACACATCTTCAACCTCACCCAAAGAGCTAGAGTGAACGAAGTTGAGCTCTCCTGCTTCTTCCAGCGCCGATTGCAATGCTTGCAGAATATAATCATGCACATAGCGGCTCTGATGGAATCGCACCTCATGCTTAGCGGGATGCACGTTAACATCCACTTGATGGGGATCGATATCCAACATCAGCACGTAGCCGGGTTGTTCAAGTTCTGCTTTTTGAGCAAAGGCTTGACGCACTGCATGATTGACCAAGCGATCACGGATAAGGCGTCCATTGACATAAAAGTAATGGGTATCGCTGATAACCGGTGACCAAGGTGACTGCAAATAGCCACTGAGGCGCAAATCATCGTGTTGGCATTCAATCTTAAGCGCTTGCTCGGCAAATGGACGGCCACACACTTGCGTCAAACGCTGTAAATACTGGGCTTCATTCACGGCGGGACGATAATTACGTACTATCTTACCGTTATGCGTCAGCGTGAAATGGATATCGCCGCGCACTAATGCAATGCGCTTTAACCATTCATCGATATGGGTAAATTCGGTTTTGTCACTCTTTAAAAAGCGTCTGCGAGCCGGTGTATTAAAGAATAAATCCACCACTTCAATCGTCGAACCTACTGGATGCGCGGCGGGCATCACTTTAACTGCCATGTCGGCACCTTCTGCATGGGCTTGCCACGCTTCAGTTTGCTCAGCCGTGCGTGACGTTAAAGTTAAACGTGAGACTGAGCTGATACTGGCTAGCGCTTCACCACGGAAACCAAAACTAAGGATCGCTTCAAGATCGTCTAAAGTGTGCAGCTTTGAGGTCGCATGGCGCGATAAGGCCAGCGCGAGTTCATCTTTAGGTATGCCAGAGCCGTTATCGCGAATTTTAATCAGCTTGCTGCCGCCTTTGTCGATTTCAATATCGACTCGGCTCGCTCCTGCGTCGAGGCTATTCTCGACCAATTCTTTGACTACGGAAGCGGGTCTCTCAACCACTTCCCCCGCCGCAATTTGGTTGGCTAATTGCGGAGGCAGGATCTGAATGCCCATCATGCTTTCCTATTTAACTCTGGGGTATGACTAGCGTTTGCCCTAACTGCACCACATCGGACTTCATTCCATTCGCTTGTTTGATGCTGGACATAGGCACACTGTAACGTTGCGCGATTGCAGATAAAGATTCTCCGCGACGGACCTTATGTTTAACCTTTGTCGATACCGCATCACCAACATAGGCTGTAGGCGTTCTTTCTGTTGAGGTTCTTTCTGCTGATGCTTTTGCTGTGGTTTTGGCCGGCTTAGCACTGCTAGAGCTTCCTCCCCTTCTTTGGGCAAGCAAAGTATCCGCTGGCGGATTGTTGTGATAGTAACGGCTCACACCCTTATAAATAGCATTGGCAATGCTCTCTTGATGGCGACTACTCGACAGTAAACGCTCTTCTTTAGGGTTTGAAATAAAGCCCGTTTCAACCAAGATTGAAGGAATATCCGGTGACTTCAGCACGGCTAAACTCGCGGACTCAGGGCGACTTTTATGCAATTGAGTCACGCCACCTAAATCTTTTAAAATATCCCCCGCTACAGAATGGCCAATTGCCATCGAACTGTTCATTGACATATCGAGCAGCGTCATAGCCAAATACTGTTCATTATCCGTGTTTTGGATAATCTCACCCGCGCCGCCCAGCAACTCAGAATGCTTCTCTTTTTGCTCTAACCAACGACCAATTTCACTATTAGCACGACGCATTGATAGCACCCATACGGAGGCGCCACGTGGATTGGGCGAGGTAAAGGCATCCGCATGGATAGAAATCAGCAGATCTGCCTTACTGTTGCGCGCCAGTTCAGAGCGTTTATTTAAATTCACAAAATAATCACCAGTACGGATCATCACAGCACGCATGCCTGGCGTGTCATTGATTTTGCTGGAAACACGTCTGGCGATTTCTAGGGCGACCTTTTTTTCATAAACACCAGAAGGACCAATGGAGCCAGGATCGTCGCCACCATGACCCGCATCAATAGCAATGACAATATCGCGGGATGATTGCGCCGCTTGGGTGACAGTTTTGACGGGTGTAGATGACACGATAGCCGTTGCCGTAGTTAACGTTTTATCTTCTAAATCAACCACTAGACGATTGCCATAGGGCGCAGTAACAGGCAAAGAAAACAAGCTTGCATTCAGTGGTTTTACGAGATCGATCACTAAGCGCAAATCACCTTTAGTCGGTGACTTACTGATCCGAACGCCCTTAACTAACTTACTGTTGTTTTCAAGATTTTTAAGCACAACTTTAGCAGTGGTCTTTTTTAAATCCACCACTAAACGATTAGGGCCATCTAAAGAGAAATAGGTGTAATCAGGCACTCCACTCAAGTCAAACACGATTCGAGTTGACTCAGGCGCGGCCCAAATACGTACGCTTTCTAACTGATTAGCAGCATGGGCCACCACAGAGAAAAAAGAACACAAAGAAAGAATAATAATTTGAAAATACGGGTTATTTTTTATCATTTTAGTTTTTATTTTATCGCTTTTAATAACTTTTCACCTGGCTCAGACAAGGCCTCTATGCGTATTTCTCGCCCACTATTTTGATAACTTAAATGCATATGGACATCGGCAGCGGGCAGTAAACCCTCTCCCTTATCTGGCCATTCAACAATGCACAGACTCTTATCCGTAAAGTAATCGCGGATCCCCATAAACTCGAGTTCTTCCGGATCGTTTAAACGATACAAATCAAAATGATAAACTTCGACACCTTCTAGCTCATATGGTTCAACTAAAGTGTAAGTCGGGCTTTTAACTGCACCTTTATGGCCTAATCCCTGAATTAAGCCACGACTCAGCGTCGTTTTACCGGCTCCTAAATCACCCGTAAGATACAGAGTCAAAGGCGCTTGGACATGGCGGGCTAATTTTTGCCCAACCGCAATAGTGTCGTCTTCGTTGTCTAAGAAAAAAGTTAACTCTGTCATATCCGCTTATATCACTGCTGTTATTGATGGAGAAGCGACTCAATCCTAAAAAAGCTCAGGGCACATAACAAAGTCCAGCCCCGCTTGAGTCTCACATTCCGCCTAGAGTAAATCACTATTCACTAATTGGCGAATAAAAGGCATTAAATCGCTCGCTAACATACCCCGTTCTCCCTGTATTGCCGCAAGATCAGCGGCGCAACCATGTACGACTACGCCAAGCACAGTTGCCTGCATATTATCCATTCCCTGAGCCATGAGCGCGCCTATAATACCAGATAACACATCGCCACACCCACCACTGGCAAGCCCAGGGTTGCCGACTGGTGCAACTACCATTTGCTGACCATCAAAAATGACCGTTCCTGCGCCCTTTAGCAATACAACGCCGCCGTACTTTTGCTGTATAGCGCGAACAGCGGCAAATCTATCCAGTTCAATATCGACCACGGTACAACCAAGTAAACGCGCGGCCTCGCCCGGATGTGGTGTTAGTACCCAATTCGCTTGGCGCCTTGGTTCATTACTGAGCAGATTCAACGCATCGGCATCTAAAACACAAGGCTTATCGCTCAAGCCCACGGCTTTAAACAAATTATACCCCCAGTCATGCTTACCTAAACCAGGGCCAAGCACGATAACCTGCGCCCAACCAAGGCGCAGATACACTTCCATATCGACTAAATCACAACCCCAAAACATCAGTTCAGGACGGGAGACATTCACCGTCAGTTGATGCTCAGGTCGACTGATCACAGTGACTAATCCCGCGCCTGCACGTAAGCAAGCCTCACTTGCCAGTCTCACAGCCCCAGCCATGCCTATATCACCGCCGATGACAGTGACTTTGCCCGATTGGCCTTTATGGCTATCCCGTGCTCGGGCGGCAAAATAGTCCTTAAGAGTCTCTCTTCCAACTCTTTGTGCGCTCGCTTCAGCAAAGAAAGGCGTTAATCCTAAATCTGCAAATTCAAGCTCGCCACTGTAATGCCGCGCCTTACCTGTTAACACACCTTGCTTTACACCACCAAAACATAAGGTAATATCCGCCATCACAGCAACACCTACTACGGCGCCTGTATCAGCAATGACTCCAGAGGGTAAATCAAGGCTCAATACCCAAGCCGAATTGTCATTGATGGCACGGATATATTTAGCCATATCGTCGCGCACAGCATCACGTACACCTGTACCTAACAGACCATCGACTATGATTTTCGCTGCGAGAATAGGTTCAACCTCTAACGGCAGTAATTTTCCACCTTCAGCAAGATAATGGGTCAATGCTTGCTGACACTCAGGCGTGCCTGACACTGACGTCATCATCACAGAAACGTCCATACCACTGGCACGGGCTAGATGGGCGCACACTAAAGCATCGGCACCATTGTTACCGCTGCCAGCAAGAATTAACACAGGTAATACTTTGGAGCTATGTTTCGCTAAACACTCAAAAGCCGCCGCGCCAGCACGCTCGACCAATTCATAGAGACTAGATACTCCCTGAGACACTGCACTCAGTTCCGCTTCGCGAACTTGTGTTTGGGTGTATAGAGCTTTGGGAAATTGCGATAGATCTTGTGCCATGAAGGATCTCCTTAGACACCAATGACTCCATTTCACAATGAGTAATCTCACCATAGAAGTCTTGGCAGAATTGAGCAAGGCCAATAAAAATCAGCCAATAGATCAAGAAAGTAGCAAAAAAAGCAGCGAGAAATTATGACGTAAATCAGTTCAGGCGCAGAAACCCGCCCAAATGGAGCAAAGTAGAGTAAAAGTTGCCGATACAAAGTCGACATAAAAACCAAAGCCAGCGCTGGGCTGGCTTTGAGAATCAAGAAGAAATGACGGTTTAGATATCGTCCATCCGAATCGTACTATGGACTAGACGTTGCTGCTGAGTTTTCTCTACTCGGATCAAATTGGCCAACGCATTGCGCGCATCTTCCGCCGTGGTTGAGTTAACTGTTTTTTCTAACAAACCAATCAGACGATTCTCTAGGTCTAAATGTAAGTTGAGCACATCATCTTCATTCATGTTTGCGGGCAACATAGTATCTTGGCAACGCTTAGTAAAGTCTTCAAAAGTGAAGTCTTTATACCAAGTATCAAGAATACGATGTGGTGCTTCATCCATATAATCACGCAGTTTTTCTGCCATGGTTTTTTGGTGTGATTCAAAATACTCCAACATCATTTTCACACGAGCCGAGTCAGCTTGATTGTTGAGTCGGCCATAGAGTTGCGCCATATCTAAGCGGCAATTTGCCACATACTCGAGTAGATCACGTAATTGTTGAATACGCATATAATGCACTCCATTGTCAGGCCAACTACTTGGCGCTATTAATTTTGTCTAATTCCATTATGTGAGTAAAAGCGTTACGAATATTTGAACAAGGTCATAATTTAACTTTCACGCAGCTATCTAATTTAGGAAAACTTGAAGAAACACGCTATAGATCACGCATCTAAATCCTATCACACTGTTTTGTATAAAAGAGAAAAGCCAAAAGAGATCTCAACGTACTTTTCCCAAAGGGTATTCGTAAGTCTTTGGTTGTGCATGGTGAATCTGAGATAGAGTGCTTGAGGTAGATGGCAGTGAATCAAAACAAATATAGATGAGCCAATTGAGGGAATGACACGAAAAAGTCATTGTTAGAGAGTTTAACGGAAGTACAGCGAAATGATTTTGATAGGGAGAGATTCGAGCAATGATCTATGCCTTAGTCAACGGCTAAGCATTGTAAGTAATAGCAATATGAGCTACACGATTGAAATGATCTTAGCTAAAGTAGTTTTTGGGGGATTTATTGAAATTGGAGCGACATGATTTTGATCAAGAGCGGTTTGAACCGATAACCTATACCTTGGCAAAAAAGAAGGTATCGCCATATCAAGTCCGCAACTGAGCTAATCCCAATTGAGTAATCTGATAGTGGAATATTTAGGAAATTGGAGCGACATGATTTTTATCAAGAGCGGTTCGAACCGATGACCTATACCTTGGCAAAAAAGAAGGTATCGCCATATCAAGTCCGCAACTGATCTAATGTCAATTGAGTAATGTGATAATGGAAGATTTAGGGAATTGGAGCGGCATGATTTTGATCAAGAGCGGTTCGAACCGATGACCTATACCTTGGTAAAAAAGAAGGTATCGCCATATCAAGTCCACAACTGATCTAATGTCAATTGAGTAATCTGATAGTGGAATATTTAGGAAATTGGAGCGACATATCGGGTTCGAACCGATGACCTATACCTTGGCAAGGTATCGCTCTACCAACTGAGCTAATGTCGCATAATCTGTATTAATGATTTGGTAAATCACTAAGTTTTAATTTGGAGCGACATATCGGGTTCGAACCGATGACCTATACCTTGGCAAGGTATCGCTCTACCAACTGAGCTAATGTCGCATAATCTGTATTAATGATTTGGCAAATCACTAAATTTTAATTTGGAGCGACATATCGGGTTCGAACCGATGACCTATACCTTGGCAAGGTATCGCTCTACCAACTGAGCTAATGTCGCCTTTTGTATCGCTGCTACACTTGCCTTCAACATTAACAAAGGTATCGCCTATCAACCTTTATCAACTGAGCCAATGTCGCATTCAATCTAAATGACCGTACATCTCTGTTCGCATCAAAAAGTTGAGGCCGCATTATATGAAAAATTCATGCGGCTGCAACCCCTTCTTGCATATTTATCTACTGATCGGTCAAATTTTAAATACTTTGCTGCGATAATACTGCAATTCAGCGATCGACTCTTGGATATCCTGCAGTGCTTGGTGAGTATTTTGCTTCTTAAAGCCCGCCATAGTTTCTGGACTCCAACGCTTCACTAGCTCCTTAATCGTACTGACATCCACATTGCGGTAGTGGAAATAATCTTCCAGCTCGCGCATATAACGATTTAAAAAGCGTCTATCTTGACCAATGCTGTTACCACACATTGGAGAAGCACCCTTAGGAACATACTGTTCTAAGAAGGCAATCGTCTTAGCCACGGCTTGCGCTTCGGTTTCTTGGCTAGCACGAACGCGATCAATCAACCCAGACTCACCATGATGCTTTTGATTCCAATCGTCCATGGCGGCCAGCACATCATCTGACTGATGAATCGCGATAACCGGACCTTGACCGATAATATTGAGTTCTTGATCTGTCACTAAAGTGGCAATTTCAATGATCCTGTCGACGTCGGGCTCTAACCCTGTCATTTCCAAATCGATCCAAATGAGATTATTTACATCTGCCGTCATAAATCAGCCTTATCGTGTCAGTTAGCCTAAATTCAGGCTTTTTTATTCAAGAGCGTGTATCATACTGCTTTTTTCCAACACAAAAAATCACCTAATTGACGAAGACGAATCAGTGAGTAAAAAGAAACCCCTAAGCCAAGGTCAATTACGCCGTATGCGCGCTAATCACGAGAAGCGACTCAATCGTGATAGTGGCGATAAAAATACGCCAGAGTTACAGGATAGTTCATTGGGGCAAGAACAGCCCGGTACTGTGATTTCACGTTTTGGCCAACATGCCGACATAGAAACTGAAAGCGGCCAAATTGTGCGCTGTAATATTCGCCGTGCCGTCACCAGTTTAGTGACTGGCGATAAAGTGATCGTACGATTAGCCATTGAGAGCCAAGCCAATAGCGGCATCGCAGGTATTGTTGAAGCCGTTCATCCACGTCGCTCATCACTTACACGCCCAGATTTATACGATGGCGTGAAAATTATCGCCTCGAATATCGACCAAATTTTGATTGTCTCCTCGGTATTACCCAGCTTTACCACCCAGATCATCGACCGTTATTTAGTGGCTGCCGAAGATACCGATATTCCGCCTATCATCATTTTGAATAAAATTGACTTGCTCAATCCCGATGAAGCGCAGGCAATCGACGAAGCGCTACAGCGCTACAAAGACATTGGCTATCCGGTTTATAAGGTCAGCAGCAAGCTTGGCGATGGTATCGATACCATCAAAGGCATACTCAAAGATAAAGTCAGCGTGTTTGCCGGCCAATCTGGTGTGGGGAAATCATCGATCATCAATGCATTACTACCCGATGCAGAGCTTATTATCGGCGATGTTTCCGATAACTCAGGTTTAGGTCAACACACTACTACCACTGCTAAGCTGTTGCACTTGCCTAGTGGCGGCGATTTAATCGACTCTCCGGGCGTGCGCGAATTCGCCCTATGGCATCTTCCTGCACAACGTGTCGGCTGGTGCTTTATCGAGTTTCGCGAGTATCTTGGCGCGTGTAAATTCCGCGATTGTAAACACGGTGACGATCCCGGCTGTGCACTGCAAGAAGCCCTGAGCCAAGGTAAGATCAGCGCAGATCGCTTTAATAATTACCATAAAATTATCGCCAGCTTAGATGAACAACGTCATGCCCGCCATTTCCGCGCGGCCACTGACGAATAACGACTTATTGATAAATAACAACAGTCTCAGCAAAGATTGAGCAGTAAGAAAAGGAATTGAAATTGGATAAAGTCAAAATAGCGCTGCAGTACATGCTGCCGAAACACTTATTATCTCGTTTAGTGGGTAAACTCGCTGCAGCCGAAGCGGGCGCCTTGACCACTGCCGCCATCAAATGGTTTATCAAACAATATAAAATCGACATGAGCGAAGCGGCGCAGAGCGAACCAGAAGCTTATAAAAGCTTTAATGCTTTTTTTACCCGCGCCCTTAAACCCGGTATTCGTCCGTTAGATATGGACGCCGATATCATGGTGCATCCAGTCGATGGTGCCGTAAGCCAATTAGGCCCAATCAAAAACGGTCGCATCTTCCAAGCTAAGGGTCATCACTATTCATCGTTAACTTTGCTTGGCGATCAAGCCGAAGATGCTAAACGCTTCGAAGGCGGTGATTTTGCGACTATCTATCTGGCGCCTAAAGACTATCACCGTATCCACATGCCGATTAAAGGCACATTATCAAAAATGACCTATGTACCTGGCGAACTGTTTTCGGTGAATCCGTTAACAGCGAGACACGTACCCGGTCTGTTTGCCCGAAACGAACGCGTTGTGGCGATTTTTGAAACCGAATTAGGTCCACTGGCTATGGTGTTGGTTGGCGCAACGATTGTTGCCAGTATCGAAACCGTCTGGGCTGGCACAGTCACGCCGCCGACAGGTAAGCAAGTCTTCACTTGGGAATATCCAACCCAAGGCCCAGATGCCATCACCTTAGACAAAGGTGAAGAAATGGGTCGCTTCAAGTTAGGCAGTACTGTAGTGATGTTGTTTGCCAAAGACGCTATCGCGACCTTTGCTGAAGGTGTTGAAGCCGAAGCAGTGACACGTATGGGACAAGCCTTCGCTAACCTGAAAGACGTTAAGCAAGCGGATTAAGCTTTCTTGAGTTCTGCTAAACCTTCGGGATTAATTGAATTGCATCTGGCTGTGCTGCTATTTGGCGGCACAGCTTTGTTTTCTAAATTAATCCCACTCAACGCCCTCGACATCACCTTCCTACGCTGTATCGTCGCCGCCACTGTGTTAGGTTTGCTAGTCAAATTCAGCCGCAAACGTTTAACGCTGGCAAGCAAACAAGATTATCTAGTCGCCATCGGGCTTGGGGTTATCGTCAGCCTGCATTGGGTGACTTATTTTGCGGCCATGCAATTATCGTCGGTCGCCATTGGCATGATTGCATTTTTCACCTATCCGGTGATGACAGTAATTGCCGAGCCGTTGCTGACAGGTAATAAGATAAAATTACACGATATGCTCAGTGGCGTGTTAGTGCTGATTGGGGTGATATTACTCATCCCTGAAGCCAATTTAGGTAACGACACTACGCTGGGCATTGCCATCGGCATAGTGTCCGCCATGCTGTTCACCACCCGTAACTTATTGCACAAACGCTACTTTTCCCAGTACAGCGGCCCCCATGCCATGTTCTATCAAACTTTGGTCGCTGTGATGTTCCTGATGCCGTGGCACCAAACGGAACTGGGCAGTATCTCATTAGAAGTGTGGGGATTAATTATTTTACTCGGCGTCGTCTTTACCGCAGCGCCACATGCGCTATTTACTTCTGCGCTGAGGCAACTCAGCGCCAAAACGGTTGGGCTAGTCTCTTGCTTACAACCCTTTTATGGCGCCATGTTAGCGCTGATCATTTTAGGTGAAGAGCTCAATCTCAACACCCTAATTGGTGGCACTATCATAGTCGCTACCGCCATCTTCGAAACCCATCAATCGCACCAATCACAGCGGCGAAAAAAGAACGCCTGAAACATACCAATCTCAACGCAATTTGGCTAATATGGAGCGTCTTTCGCCCCTAAATGTCTTTAGCCTATATGCCACGTATTTTATTGTTCATTATTGCTTTTTTCACATTTTCCGCACTTGCCAATTCGCCTTTGCAGTTGGACAAACGTCTTGGCATGAACAAGCAAGATCAGCAACAAAATCTCAGCATTGACGAACAAATTAACGAACTAAAAATTAACATAGAAAAACTCGCCGCCAACGCAGCCAGTTTCCAACAAGCGCAGATTGATTTTGAGCAACATAAGAAGCGCACTAACCAAGCACTGAAAGATGCCTATAAGCCTTTATCTCTGGAAAAAGGTACTGACCTCAGCCAGCAGGCTTCCATGGCCTATATTCGCTTGTCTGAACTTAAAGAAAGCGAATCCACCCTTGGCCGACAAGTTAACGATTTATTGCTACGTCACAATGACTTACCTACAGTTATCGCCAGCGCGAGGCAAACTGTCGCCCAAAACAAAAAAGCAGAACTCGCCCCGCTAGATACCCCTACGGGAGAGTTACAGCAAACTCAACGACTCTTCTTTGAACAAAGCCTTGCCACCGATGAAGCAGAACTTGCCAGCAGCCAAAAACGCATTGAACTGACGCAATTACAATTACAGCTAGTCCGCCAACAACTGGTGCAGCAAGAAGCCTTGATCGAAACCATCAACAAGGCAATCAATAAACAACGTCAGCAACAAACGGATGCCACCCTAGCCAAAAACTTAGTTAATACCGAAAAAGTCATCGATCCTATCACCCGTAATATTGCCGACACTAACCAGATTTACGGCCAAAAGCTGCAAACGTTAACTTTGCAGATCAATAATGTGGTCGAACAGCAGGAACAGGCAGAAACCCAATATCAATCCCAAGCTAAACAACTGGCAAACATCCAAGAGCAGATCACTTGGGTCAAAATGAACTCCGCCTTTGGTGAGCGCTTTTTGCAGATGTTGCAATCACTGCCTAAACCACCGAATCACGAAAAACTGCAAACGCTGATCGCCGATGCGCGCTTAGACAGATACCATTTAGAGCAGCAACAAGCCCTCAATGAGCAAGAATTAGAACAACCCGGCTTATACAATGAGCAGCAGATTAAGCTCTTACACTCGCAACAGAGTTTGATATCGCAGTTGATGCAAAGCTATGACCAATATTTGAGTGAATTAGGCAAGCTGAAGGTCAATTACCAACAACTGAGCCAACAGAATCTCACCCTCAAAAATACCCTTAACGAACATTTGTTCTGGGTGCCTAACGCTGCAAGTATCAGTAAGTTATGGCTTACGGATCTTGAGCGCAGCACGGTTTGGCTTGTGCAACAAGCACAGTGGGATGAACTGGGAAAAGCCTGGGATGAACAAAACGATTATTGGTCTTGGTGGATCATATTGCTGGTACTGTGTTTAGTCGTACAAGACTTGATCACTCCTAAATTCAATCGCTTGCTAAATCATTACACTACTTATGTGGGCAATGTGACCCAAGATAAATTCATTTACACTCTCAAAGCGCTCGCCTGCAGTATCAGCTATGCGTTGATAAAACCTTTCCCAGTGATCATGGCGGGATTGATTTTCTATCATTCCGATCGCAATTTTGTGCAAGCAGTGGGTATGGGCATACTGGCGATTGGTTTAGTGTATCTCTTATATCGCTTCATCTTTATTCTGACGCTCGACAAAGGCGTACTCGTGGGCCATTTCAAACGCCCCTCAAAACTCATCCAAGCGGGACAATCACGGCTCAGACACTTTGTGCTGATTGCTAGCCCATTATTGGGTCTGATGGGCTTTACCGAAGTACTCGACACATCACTGGTGCGTAATAGCATAGGCCGCGGCGCATTCATTATTTTCTGTATCGTTTTATTCTTGTTATACAAAGATATTTTAATCCTGAGCCGTAAAAACTCAGATGCAAAAAAAGACGGTAAAAACAAAAAACTCATTCAGAAAATGCTCTGGACCTTGCTGATTTCTGTGCCGCTTTTAAGCGCAGTGTTAGCCTTTAGGGGTTACTACTTCACCGCTTTCCAAATGCTGTTACAACTGCAATTATCGATCGTGCTGGGTCTGGGTTTCTTGCTCTTATACCAATTGATCAAACGGTGGATGTTAATCGAACGCCGCCGTATCGCCTTCGATCGCGCTAAGGCAAAACGTGCCGAACGCTTAGCACAAAGGGAAAAAGGCGAAACGCATCACCCTTCCGTCGATGGACTAGATACCTACGAAGAACCCGTAGTCGATCTCGAAACCATTTCGAGCCAATCCCTTGGTCTAGTGCGTTCACTCTTGTTATTGGCCTTTTTAGCCAGTTTGATTGGTCTGTGGACTCAAACCCATACAGCGCTGTTTTCCTTCCTCGATGGCATTACGCTGTGGACGACCAATACCAGTGTGAATGGCTTAGAGCAACAATTGCCCATTACCATGAAGTCACTGATGTTTGGACTGATAGTGGTGGGTTTCTCGTTAATGATTGCCACCAATTTACCCGGCCTACTTGAGCTAATGATCCTGCAAAGGCTTGATCTCTCGCCTGGAACGGGTTTTGCAATCACAACCGTCAGTCGTTATCTGGTGGTTTTCCTCGGACTATTAATCGGCTTCTCTAATCTCGGGATGGAATGGTCTAAGTTGCAATGGCTGATTGCCGCACTGTCTCTCGGTTTAGGTTTTGGTTTGCAAGAAATTTTCGCCAACTTTATTTCGGGTCTGATCATTTTGTTTGAGAAACCCGTGCGTATTGGCGACACAGTGACAATTCGTGATTTAACAGGGACTGTCAGTAAAATCCAAATTCGGGCGACAACGATTATTGATTGGGATAGAAAGGAAATTATCATCCCGAACAAGGCCTTTATCACAGAGCAGCTGATCAACTGGTCCTTGTCAGATCCTATTACTCGGGTCATTGTTTATGTGTCGGTGGCGCGGGATTCAGACCCGGCCAAAGTTGAAGCGACCCTGTATCAAGCGGTGCAAGAGTGTGAAGATGCACTTGCCAGCCCAGAACCTGAAGTCTGGTTTGCCGGCTTTGGTAAACATACCCAAGATTATGAAGTGCGCGCCTATGCAAAAGATATGTCGGCACGCTGGCCACTGCGCCATGATTTACATAAACGAGTGACTAAAAAACTCAAAGAAAACAATCTCGAACTCGCCTACCCGCAGATGGAAATCCATATTAAGAATGGTCAAAATCGCGAGCAACAAGGCATTATTAGAAGCTAATAGGATCGCAGACCATGCTTATTTTTGCTCACCGCGGCGCCAGCGGTTATCAGGCCGAAAATACCTTAGCCGCCATGGCTAAAGCGTTAGAATTGGGTGCACAAGCCGTCGAACTCGATGTACATAATGTCGAAGGTGAGTTAGTCGTGTTTCACGACAGACGACTCGATAATAAAAGCTCGGGCACAGGCGTCATTCACTTAGTGAGCAAGGACTATCTAGCAAGCATCAATGTGAAAGGTGAATCCATTCCGACGCTATGGCAAGTACTTGAGCTGATTGCGGGGCGCTGCATAGTCAATATAGAGTTAAAAGGCATTAATACCGTCACGCCGTTAATCGACTTATACCCAAAGGCTTTGAGTCTGCTTGGTTTTAATAAGGAGCAGTTACTGATCTCTTCTTTTAATCACCCCTATCTACATGAACTTAAACAGGCGTTGCCGGATGCTTTAGTCGCACCGTTGCTTGCCAGTATTCCACTCGATGGGGCTGCGGTAGTAAGCGACCTAAATGCCTATTCATTGCATTTAGATGTGAGTTTTATCAGCCAAGCGCTAGTAGATGACGCCCATAACCGAGGTGCCAAGGTTTATGTTTATACTGTCGATCATATTGATGATATTCATGCGCTTAAGCAGATAGGCGTCGATGGCGTGTTCAGCAATTACCCCGATCGCGCCATGCAAGCCTTAACTCAAAAGGCAATGGCCGATTACTCTGGCTACTTTGAGTAACGGCAAAAATAATAATGATATTAAGCTTGGCTATTTCGCTGAGCCCAATAACCGATAAAAATAAACATGGCCACAATTAACAGAAACATCCAATGGGATGGCATAGCCACTATGTGTCTTGCCACCCAAGGCGTGGCTTTCACGATCAATAGTCCATAGCCAAAGGCATTCACAATAATAAAAACAAATGTTCGCAGCACAAAAGAATGCCCCAACAAATGACGCCTTAAGATACGATTTACATCCGCTGAAAAAACCAAAATAAGACACACCACCATAGCGGTAGCAATATCGAAGGCCCAAGGGCGAAGCATATTACCTAACTGGGCAACAATGGCGACTAATTGATCAAACATAGACTTAACCTAAAAAGATGCAGCGCAATCCATCTGAGTGGCCGCGACAGCGTATTGAAAAATAACAATAACCAAGCATAAAGGGAGACGCCATGGGGCACAAGTTACTCTTGCTAACAAAGGCAAATCAACAGTACCGCGATTTGATTGAGGCGCAGAAACTCCCTGATTTAGAGATACTCGATGATAATCCAGCGGGCATAATTGAAGCAGATATTTGGTTAGCCGAACCGAAACTCGCCGCCCCCCTATTGCCCCATGCTAAAAATCTGCAATGGCTACAATCAAGCTTTGCTGGCATAGATGCCCTAATGAGTCCAAGGGGCAGAAAAGACTATCTACTCACCAATATTAAAGGCATTTTCGGCCCGCTGATGAGCGAGTATCTATTCGGCTATTTACTCGCGCATATCCGCGGCCATCGTTTTTATCGCCAGCAACAAGGACAAAAACAGTGGCTGATTCAACCCCAGCAGCCCCATTCAAGCCTACAGGGAATGCGATTACTCTTACTCGGTACTGGCTCAATTGCCCAGCATCTCGCAAAGACAGCAAAGCACTTTGGCATGCATGTCACAGGGATCAATCGAAGTGGTAATACCGTAGAAGGTTTTGATGCCATAGAAGCGATGGCCAATTTAGGCCAAGTGTTGACACAGGCCGATGTGGTTGCAAATCTACTGCCAAGCACTCCTGCAACACATAATCTTCTCAATGCTGACATGTTAGCTATGTTAAAAACGGATGCAGTGCTGTTTAATGTTGGCCGCGGTGATGCACTCGATCTCGATGCACTCAATATCCAACTTATCGCTAATCCTAGTCAGCAAGCGATCCTCGATGTATTTGCTCAGGAACCTTTGCCCAATAGCCACCCTATTTGGGAACGGGAAAATGCCGTGATCACGCCGCATATTTCGGCGCCAAGCCATCCTGCACAAATCGTCGATATCTTTAGCCAAAACTATCGCCGCTACATCATGGGTGAGCCACTGCAGAATCGAGTCGACTTTAGTAAAGGTTATTAGATCAGAGATAAGAAATTGAGTTAGTGAACAGAAAAAGAAAAGGCAATAGTCAGACTATTGCCTTTTTTATCTTAAATTTTAGTCAGTTAAATCCTAAAGCTGCGCTTTAAGAATTGCTCGACTAATACCGAGTGAGAATCCATCTCGCGAGTCACTTCGTCATTCAAGCCGACCATTTCACTGCCGAGTTGATGGCTAGAATGGGTAAATTGCGACACATTAACCACGCTGCGATTCATCTCATTTGCCACACTCGATTGCTCTTCAACCGCGCTGGCAATATGGTGCGTCATATCGGTAATGGTCGAAATGGCCTCACGAATCGTACGTAATGCCGTACCCGCTAAATCCGCCGTTGAAATACATTCGGAAGCGGCAACCACTCCTTGCTGCATGCTGATAACAGCTTTATTCGTCCCCTGCTGCAACAGATTAATCATACTGTGGATTTCTTTGGTGGCATCGTGAGTACGCTGTGCCAGCGCCCGTACTTCATCGGCAACGACAGCGAAGCCACGACCTTGCTCACCCGCTCGAGCCGCTTCAATTGCTGCATTCAATGCCAGCAAATTCGTCTGCCCCGCAATACTCTGAATCACATCGAGCACTGTGCCAATATCTTTACTGTGGGCTTCTAACTCAGTAATAACTTTTGACGTTTGTTGCAGTTGCTCCGCCATCGCTTGAATCGAGCGAATAGTACTCGACACCGTTTTATCACCATTGATGGTTTCAGCGGATGCCATTTGTGTGGCACTCGCCGCATCGGCACAATTGGAGGACATATCGCCTAATGTGGCGGTCATTTCCTGCATCGCTGTAGCAACTTGTTCTATTTCAGATAGTTGAGCCTGACTGGTACTCTGGATTTGTTTGCCCTTGGCGGCAGATATTTTGGCCTGTTCTGACACGTTATAACAGGAATCCGATGCACGCCCAAGAATCGACTTAAGCTCTGAATTCTGCATTTGCAGTGCTAAATCAATCGCGCCAAGATCATCACTGCTTCCACTATAAATATGCGCCATCAAGGGGTTATCGTAGATATGCTTTGCCTTAGCCACTATCGCGTAATAGCGACTCAGCACCAGATTGCCGCCCACCAGCAATACTAGAACGCTTATCGCTAGGGCAATAAAGCCCATTAAGCCAATTTGCAGAGCAAGGTAAAACATAGGTAGCATGGCAACCAATGCGAGTAACAGCAATTTAACTGGCATATCCAAGGTACGTTTTAACGCGCTGACGCTGCCCTTTTTGTTCAACTCTGCATAGGCTATTTCTGCACGCTTAACCTGATCGCGTGTGGGTTTAGTGCGTACAGATTGAAACTCGACGACTTTGCCATTAACTGAAATCGGTGAGACATAGGCATCGACCCAATAGTGATCGCCATTGGCGCAGCGGTTTTTCACTATCCCTTTCCAAGGCTCGCCTTTTTTGATACATCGCCACAGATCTTCAAACGCTTGCGGAGGCATATCTGGATGACGCACCATGTTGTGGGGCTTGCCTAGCATGGCATCGAGGTCGTAACCGGCAACGGTACAGAAAGATTGATTGGCGTAAGTGATATGACTTTGAGTATCCGTGGTCGACAATAAAATCCAATCCGCTGGATAATCATATTCTCGCTGTGTAACTGGTAGATTTGTTCTCATGAAACCTTATGGATCTTTGATTAATTCTTCGTTATTCATCCATGAGTTATCCATCCGTGAGGCATCATCACCCTGACTCTGTATTCCTAAACCTACTTCTAAAACTGCCTAGCTTTTTAGTGCTAAAACACACCTAGCATAGACGATAAAACGTGCGCCATGTAACAAAAGCGTTAAAGTATAAAAATCACCCAAAAAAACATGATTGCATTTGATAAGCGTTTTCATTTAGAATTAGCGCAATTCGATTGGAGACTAGTATATGTACGTTTGTCTTTGCCATGCGATCACTGATACGCAAATTAAAAACGCAGTAAGCCAGGGCGATAGCTCGCTTGCTGACGTAAAAAAGCGCTTAGGTGTTGCCGATCAATGTGGTAAATGCGCCAGAATGGCGGTGCAGATAATTCAAAATCAACTAGAACTTGAGCCTAATTATTACGAAGTCGCATAGAGTTCATCGCGAATAGTGTGGTAAAGGGTAACTCACTCACGAACAAAGTTCCGACAAGTTAAAACCACGCTGACTCAAGCAAACTTAATCCAGCTCAAGCAAACTCAATCCAAAAAAGTCCCGCGACAACAAAGCCTTCTATCCGCCACTTCGTCTTAAATAATCTTGCCAGTTTAGACTTTAGATATGATGTTTTAATGACAAGCCCCACTGAACTCCAAGCTCGAAAGCCGCGAATAATTCAATGGGGTTACAGATCCAACTTCCGAGTCAAGCCTACTTACGTTTCAACAAATAGGCCGCTTCATTAAGCCAAGGCACGGCTTTCTTAATAAAACGGGGATTGTCGGCCAACACATCTTGCGACGCTAATACTTCAATATCAAAATCCTCACTCAGATGCTGCTCTACCCAAGTAGGGGATACCGCAAAAGGCGGGCCGATAAGGGATTCTTGCGGATAATCTAAAGTCACTAATAAACCGACACTACCGCTAGGTAATAAGCTCGCTAACTGCTTGGCATATTGTGCACGCATGCTCTCTGGCCATGCGATCAAAGCCGCGCGATCATAAAATGCCGTCACTTCTTGAGTGATAGCCTTAGGTAGGGTGAAAATATCACCCTGATACAAGCTGATCTGTTCGGTTTGATAATGCTGGTGTTCACCCACGGCCGTTTGCGTCATATCAAGTTGGTTATCGCTGAAAAATTGCTGCACTGCCAATTCATTCAACTCACAACCTATGACCTGATGCCCCTGTTCTGCAAGGAAACACATATCTAGCGACTTACCACATAAGGGCACAAAAACCTTGGTATCTGCGGGTAATGCAAGCTGCTGCCAATACTTAACGAGGAAAGGATTGATGTCTTGCTGATGAAAACCTATCTGTTGCTGCTGCCACTTTTCATGCCAAAAACCGGGTTCCATGGTTTTATCTCTATTCGCTAATGTTGTCCTTACTCTAATGACATTTTAAAGTGGATGCAAAGCCTCCTGCCATTCGGCAAACTCAGCAATGTAAAGACTAACTTACTGATCTAACGTGGCTTGCACTTTACGCAGCCAAACACAGTTATCGCATTGGCATTGACGGCGTGATAAATGATGTGGGCTTAAAGATGAATCGATAAAGTCCACGGCGATCAACAACTGCTGTTTTAACTCGGCAATCGATTTTTCGTTCACGGCCACCAGCTCGTCATTCTGGTTCATCCAGATACATTCCATGCCCTGATGACACGTTAAACATTGCTCGTCTCTATCATTAAAAAATACCGCATGCGGGCAATGGGTCACTTCCATTGACTGTAAAATACGCTTACGCGGATATTCCAAAAGTTCGATCAACAAGGCTTTATATTGGGTGGGCATACGCCCTCCTTAGCTGCACTTTGTCTGTGGGTTAATTAACAAAAATTGATTCCATCTAATGCCCCAAAGATTACCTATAGTCGCGAGGATTTAATTTGATGTAAGTCAAAGTCAGTGACGAAATGATCGTATAGGTAAGCCGCGCCTGACGCTGATCATCAATGCCATTCAAAATACTAAAATAAAGCCATCCGCTATTTGATTATCTCCCCTGCTTACTGGTTAAATGAACAAAACAAGGAGCACAATTTGCAAACACCGCAGCTGCAGCATTTTTATATTTCTGAAGAGCAATCCATTTACTTGCTCAAAGCCAATGATGCCCGTAAACACAAGGCATGGATCCGCCTCTGTAAACAACAGCTGAGCAAGTTAGGTTATACCGATATCGAATTGGTCGGTAAAGGCGCCTACGGTTTCGTGTTTGCGGGTATCAATCAAGCGGGCGATGCCCATGTGTTTAAGTTTTCACGGATTAATTTGCCACAACATATTCAAGATCGGCTCGAAGAAGAAGCCTTTATGCTCTCCTTACTCAAGCACCCTAATGTGCCGGGGGCGATCAAATTTGAGCGAGTAGGTAAGCAAGGCATACTCGTGATGGAACGGGCAAAAGGGGAAGATCTCGACCAACTTTGCCGCCGCATGGGCGCCCTACCGACCGCTATGGTCATGAGCATCGCCCGCCAACTCGCCGATATCTTGTATTACCTGCGCACGGGCAAGCCTTTAGTGCATGGCGATATCAAACCTTCGAATCTGGTTTACGATATTGAACAACAACACTTATCGTTAATCGATTGGGGCTCAGCGGTATTTGCGCAGCGGGATGAACATAACAAACCCGTCGAAGACAATGTGATGGCGTTAATGTCTAGCGATCAACAACATACCAACGCCCGCATGGGTGATGTGTACTTTATCGGCGAAGAGCAACTCAATGGAGCACTCTCCAGCCCGCGCTTTGACGAGCAAGGAGTTGCCGCGACTCTGTATGCCCTCGCCTCAGGGCAAGCAAGTCGCTTCGGTGCACAAGTGATCTCGCCCACCAGCATTGGCTTACCGATAGAATTAGCCCGTACCTTAGAGGGCATGCTCAGCACTGATCCACAGCAGCGTAATATCGCCGGCGATTATTTTTTAAAAAGTATGCGCCACAGCCACAGATTACATTTACCTGAACTGCCCAAAGCTGATTTACAGGGTGAAATTCCTGTATGGGTACAATCCCGCGACAAAGATGTTGAAACTGTCAGCTACAGTTCGCGTAAATCCTTTTTAAAGGAACACAACGCCCAAGATCCCATCGCTAAGATGGATGATATTCAGCTCGAAAAATATTACCGCAACTTCCTCGCTGGCATGGGCGATACCGAAAAAGGCTTTATCGCCGCAGTGGGTCGTTTAGCGCAATATCCGATCGTGGGTGGTCTGGCTATTCATTGGCAGGAAACCGGCGTGTTTATCGACTCCAATCTTGCGATTTACGATGCAAAGCAAAAAAGTGCGTTAATCATTGCAGTCAACAATATGGTGGATCTTGCACGGGGAATTAAACGTATAGGGGTGTTTAAGGCCTGCTTCTTTAACGCCAAAGACACACTGCATATCGAACGAGCTGACACCAGCGAGCCTTTTGTCGCCAGTGCCGCACTGCAGTTGCCATTCGAAGTCGGTGACGTACCCACCTTAGAAGATAAGTCGCGCTTACATTCTTATTTTGAAGACGGTAAAGATCCCGATGAGAACCTCGAATTACCCCATGAAATCATGGAAGAATTAGCCCGCATCAACCAAATTCACCACACAGGCTGCATCATTTTTGAGGCGCTGCCGAATCACTTAAAAATTCACAGTTACTTGAAGCTGCTCAATCCGCGTAAGCAAGCGGCGTTTCGCGCAAGTCTCGATCGCATCTTGCATCATGTCGGAAAAATCCAAGGTCACGGCGTATCGGGCTTTATGAAACTGCCCTACAAAAACACCCGCCGCTTTACTCATCTAGAGCGTAAAGCTGATCACTTTTATCCGAAAAATCCAAAAGAAATAGGCGCCTAATGGCACCTATGTTCATCGGGTTAAATCGGTGATCCCGGCGGTAAGGTTAACGGCTTAGGAATAAGCTTAACCTTAGCATCGGTCAAACCTGCAGCAAGACCCTGTTGCAACCAAGTATAGTGCGCCGCAAGACTCACATTCGCTCGATTCGACTTCGCTTTCAATTGCTTAATCACAAACTGAGCGCGATCGTTGATCGCTGCCCTCACTTCTGGTGAGGTTTGAGGATCGTGCAGCGTTGCCAGCACTTCATCAATCACCACAGCGTTCACTCGCATCCATACGCCTTCGACCAGCGCGAGCTTATCCTCTTGATACAAGGTCGCCGCAAATAACTTATCCAGTAATGTCGTCACCGATAACTGCTCACTATCTGCCATGGATGCTTGGCTGACACGATTCAAGCGTTTAGGCATCAATAACAAGCTAACAGTATGACGGCTAAACACTTCAGCCATACCGAGAGGATCATTAATTGCACCTAGACCTGAGTCGAAGGATTCCCGCGTAGCATGATAATTCCCCGCCTTTGGCACTAAACTGTCGAGCAAGGATTGCGGCACAGTTAAACTCGCCGCATCGAGCGTGTTAAGTAGCGCGTCTAAGCCCGTTAACTGCAACTGCGGCGCAATATAGCTCCAGCGGCTGCCTTCACCGATAGATTGATAGTTATAGTCAGTGCCACCAATAAACTTCGCGACCGCATCGATTTGATAACGCGTCAGTAAATAAATTGGCACAAAGGCATCGGCTAGCTCGCCCAATGGCTCATTGGGTAACAAGGCCGCACTGGAGAAATCCGCAATCGCCTTAGTGCGAATTTTATCTAACTTACCCAGCTGATCGATCGGATCGTCACCACTATCCCACAAACTGGCATAGGCCTGACTCGCATCCTTTTGGCGGGAATCGGCCTCACCGATATAACGTAAGCCACGTTTGGCGACATCGGCCAACAAGTCGACTTGCAACGCTTGTTGGGTGCGAGCATCGCCTTGATCGCTATAGCCATAGGCGATAGCAAAATCATCCCAAGGACCAACACCTGTAGTGTAAGGTGCTGAAATATCAATATCATTGCCCTTTAGCTGGATTTTCGGATGGGGATAATCCATCACAGAGGCATCCTGATTGGTCGAAGCGGCAAAGTTATGATCTAACCCTAAGGTATGGCCGACTTCATGGGCAGCCAGTTGGCGAATACGTGCCAGCGACAAGGCTGTCGCCGCTTTCTCAGCCGCCACTCTATCCTGCCAGCCTGCGGTTAAACCTTTAGCAATCAAGTAATCCTGACGCACACGCAAGCTGCCGAGCGTGACTTGACCCTTAATGATTTCACCTGTGCGAGGATCGGTCAGTGCGGCGCCATAGGACCAACCCCGCGTCGCCCTGTGCACCCATTGGATCATGTTGTAGCGAATATCCTGCGGATCGGCATCTACAGGTAATAACTCAACTTTAAAGCCGTTGATAAATCCCGCCCGAGTAAAAGCCGTCTCCCACCAGCGCGCGCCATCGAGCAACGCCGATCGTATAGGTTCTGGCACACCAGGATCGAGATAATAAGTAATAGGTTTAACGACTTCGCTTGGCGCTGGGCCTGGATGCACTTTCTGTAAACGGTGGCGCAGGATAAAACGCTGCACTAAAGGTTGGTCAAAGGGCATGGCATAATCGTGATACTCATCGGACAAATAACCGCTCATAGGATGATAAGCCCGCGGCTGGTAATCCGCATCGGGAAGCTCAACAAAGGAATAACGCATCCGCACCGACATTAAGGTGCCATCGGGTGTTACCTGTGCGACCTGCGCGCCAGCAACATCGCCTTTGAACGTCAGTTGCACATCCACATCGGCGTTTTTCTCAAAGGATTTAATCCCTTTGGGTAAGATGACAGAACGGCTCAAATCGAGCTGATAATTGCCCTGCTCTGTTTGTTGCAATACGGAAGACACGCCGTGTAAATCATTGAGCACCAGATCGTTGATCGCTACCAAATCAGGCTTGCCCTCAATCACTTTGCCTTGCCATAACACAGAATCGGCAAAGGCTTCTTCAACCGCTCTTTGCTCGGCGGCATCAGAGGTATTCGCACGATATTGGGTATTGAGTTGCTTAAGTAAAACATAGGGACCTTGGCGCTCAAACTGCACCATACGGGTCTGACCCAGTTGGCCGCGATCGAGACCAATGTCGTTTGAGCCTACGCCCTGTGGCAGGCTAGTAACTAAGATAAAAGGTTGATTTAAACGATTGACCTCAAGATATAACTCTCCCTCAGACTCCTCGTAATAGAGATTAAGAAACCCTTTCGCCTCTTGGCCCTGCTTAATGATCTTGGCGCTAGGCGCGGCTGCCGCGACCGTAACGGTGGAAAATCCTAACAGCGTTATAAATAAGGCTAAGGCTACACTTTGGGGTTTCATCTTTCCTCCTGATTCGGCTGGCTGCGTTATTTACCTTATAAGTCATTGGCATCTTTGATAACTGCTTATCTCAAGCGATTGATTTAAAGTAAATAATGCGAGGCCATCACTGGCCCCGAGCAAATAAATTAACGATTCTGATGCTGGTTCTTGTGTTTGATCCAGTGATTTAATGTTTCAAATAATTCGTTGAGCACTATGGGTTTAGTGATGTGGGCATTCATCCCTGCTGCTAAACTCTTTTCCCTGTCGCCCGACATGGCATGGGCTGTCATGGCAATGATAGGCAGTTCATCGGCACTAAAACGCTCACGCAATGCCCTTGCGGCAGTTAACCCGTCCATCACTGGCATTTGAATATCCATCAACACAGCATCAAACGGCCGCGAGTCGATGGTATCCAGCGCCACTTGACCATTGTCGGCCAGCACCACTTCGTAGCCAGCGCTCTTAAGGAGTTCAGTGGCCACTTGCTGGTTGATAAAGTTATCCTCCACCAGCAGCACTAAACCTGTGTGCTCCCCTTCCTCAACTTGAACTTCAACCATAGGCTGAACCACATTCAATCTCGGTTCATCGGCAAAGGCGGCAATGATCTCATCGAACAGACTCGATGCCTTAAACGGTTTTTGCAGTACGGCAAACACATTGGCACTATCGACTTCATGCTGCAAGGGCTCTGCCGCATAGGCCGTCATCATGATAATCACAGGCCGTTTCGCTAAGCGGCCTTCGGCAACCATAGTATCTATGGCGCTGACCACATCGCTACCGTCCATTTCTGGCATCATCCAGTCGAGCAATAACAGATCGATTGGTGCCCGCGACAGTTTATAAAGCGCTTCTGCGCCGCTGGCGGCAGTATCGACGTCGAAGTGGAAATCTCGCATCAAGGTCGAATAGATTTGCAGTGCCGTCGGGTTATCGTCAACGACTAAGGTGCGTAGACTATTGAGTTTTTCCGGCACGACCAAAGGCTCAATCTTAGCGGCTTCGGCAATTTCAAAACTGATGGTAAAGCTAAAAGTACTACCGACCCCAAGCTCACTCTGCACTTGCATCTTGCCGCCCATCATAGACACCAGATGCTTACTGATCGACAAACCTAAGCCAGTGCCACCGTATTTACGAGTGGTCGAACCGTCGGCTTGGGCGAAGGCATCAAACAACTTATCCTGTTGATCTTTACCTATGCCGATCCCCGTATCGCGCACCCAGAACTTCAAGGTAATCCGATGATCCCGCTCGCCGACATCTTCACAGCCGAGCTCAATCTCGCCAGATTGGGTAAATTTCACCGCATTCGATAACAGGTTAATCAGCACTTGGCCTAAACGTAGCGGATCGCCCTTAAGAATGAGTCCCGCCGTCACAGGGGCATATAAGAGTAACTCGACGCCTTGTTCTTGTGCCTTGAGCGCATTGAGATCCAGAGCGTGATCGAGCACTTTATCCAGCGGGAACGGCACCCGCTCAAGCTCCAATTTACCCGCCTCAATTTTAGAGAAGTCGAGAATATCGTTGATGATCCTCAGCAGCGATTGTGCCGAGAAACCAGCTTTTTCGAGGTAATCTTTCTGCTGCGCCGTTAACGAAGTACGCTGCGCCAACTGCAACATACCGATAATGGCATTCATCGGCGTGCGGATCTCATGGCTCATGTTGGCCAAAAATTCACTCTTGTAGAGGTTAGCGAGTTCGGCGTCTTGCTTGGCTTCAAGCAACGCCACTTCGTTACTCTTATGGCGGGTAATATCCTTATGGGTACCAAGCATACGTTTGGGCTGACCTTCGGCGGTGAACTCCACCACACGACCACGGGATAACACCCAGTGATAGCCGCCATTTTTACCTAACATACGGAATTCAATTTCGAAAGCACCGACGGGATCAGCAAGATACTGAGCACGGTATTCCTCGACGCGAATACGATCGTCGGGGTGGGATAATTCATCAATCGTTGATACTAAAGCTGGGAATTCATTGGTTTTATAACCCAACATAGAATAATAGGCTGGGTTACAAATAATCTGTTCAGAGTCTAAATACCAGTCCCACAGGCCATCTTCCACCGCATCCATGGCTAAGTGATAACGCTCTTCGGACAGGCGTAATTGTTCGGCGGATTCGTATTCCCGCGTCACATCACGCCACACGGCAATCAATCCCTGCAGTTCGCCGCGGCGATTGTAGAAAGGCAGTTTGAGGGTATCAAGCAGCACAGGTTTACCCGCAAGCTCGACCTTTTCTTGGTAGCGCAGCGGCGTGCGATCTTTTAAGACTTGTTCGTCTTCGGCGCGGATACGTATGCCCATTTCAGGCGAGGTCAGATCCTCAGATGATAAACCTATCATCTCGCTCTCTGTGTAACCCAGCATGCGTTCAGCCGCCTTGTTACAACCTAAATAGTTGCCTTCTTTATCTTTAAAGACAATCGCTTCAGGAATCGAGTCAAGCAGGGATCGCAGTAGCGCATATTCGCGCTCACGCCGCTCTGTAGTGTCTTTTAAGCGTTCAGTACGCCGCGCCACTAGCTTATCGAGCCGCTTATTCTGCTCAGCCAGATGGTGGGTATATTGTTTGTTTTCCTCAAAAATCCGACTCACTAGCAAGAACCAAGGTTCCCAGCCGCGGGTGATTTTCTCCGGTGGTTTACGTGGCTCTTGGGAGCAGCCCTCAAGGTGCGACAGTAGTCGCGAGGCTGGACTCACAAAAGATCGACGCGTCTGCCAATGCACTATGGTCACCAACACTGACAGGGCGATAACCACTAAAATAAACGTCAGCTGCAGTTTTTCCCACGAGTCTTGGAATAGGTCGTCTTCATCCTGCAAATACAGTAAACGCCAAGGCGCGTTATGCAGGGCAACCGAATGGATGTAATAGCCGTTACGAATGATGCCATCGTGGGCATCGAACAATTCCGACTCAGGTAAAGAATGCAGCTCAGAGGGAATACGTTGGCTGATGTGATAGACCCGATTGATATCTGAGCTATCAAAATCGCTGTGGGATAAAATATTGTTCTGTTGGTCGAGCAAAATCACTGTGCCCGGCATCTTAAAGTAAACCCGAATTTGCCGCGCTAACGAAGCAAGCGTCATGTCTAAGTTGATTGAGCCAATGAACTCATCATCCAAATAAATGGGCACGCCTAAAGTGGTCAATAAGCCTTTGCCCGTGGAGTCAACATAGGCTTCACTCCAAAATACACTGCGCTGCGGATTCATTGCTGGGGTGGCGTATTGGAACTGTTTCTTGTTGAGTAATTCGTCCCTAAAACGTTGATCGTCATTCGACCAAGGGAAATAGGACATGATCCTACGTTTCGACAGGTAATAGATCGCCGAGGCTTTCGGGGCGGCTTCTTTGGCGACGGGGAAGGACAGTGACAGCTCAAACAACATCTCAAGTTCTTGATAGAACTTGTCGTCGCGGCCGTCGAGGGAACCCGCGCCAGTAATCCTCCCCATGTTGGTAAAAGGCTCACCGCTCTGGGCGTAGCTAGGTTCTAAGGTAAAATACTGGCCGCTTTCGTTGAATTTACCGTATTGGGGTAAGCGTTCTTTACGCACGAGTTCGCCCAAACGTAAATGATCCACAGCAACGTTGCGTAAGCTTTTTACCGCTCTAATGCTCGACTCAAGTAGCAGATCGATTTGCAATACATGGCGCTGAACCTGCTCTTCACGCTGCTCCATCTGCTGTGCTTTTTGGCGGTCGAAAAACATCCATGCGGTCAACAAAGACATGACGATAACGCCGATGTACGTATAAAAAACGGCACGGTTGTAGTTCTTCTGGATCGGCGATTTTAGTTGGAGATCCGGCTCACTCGATTTCATCCACTACCCTTGATTGCAGCGCTTAATTTCAGCCTACTGCGGCAAAAACTATGAGCTCCATATAGTAGCAGGAAGGAACTGCCAATCACATAAAATAATTGTTAGATAAAGCCTACTCATACCACTGATAAGTCGATTAAAAATCTACTACTCCATAAAATTAAGGCCTCCATATCAGAGGCCTTAGTCATTACCCAAAATTAAACCGACCTGCTTTACAGATGCTCTTCGGCGTATTCCGCTAAGCGTGAACGCACCACGCCATTCAGATACACGTTGGCACTGCCTTCAAAGTCTTTAAAACGTTCGACAATATAGGTTAAACCTGAGGTAACAGCAGTTAAGTAGTTAGAGTCGATTTGCGCTAAGTTACCGCAACAAATCAGTTTTGTGCCTTCGCCCATACGGGTGATCATAGTTTTGATCTGCGAGGCAGTGAGGTTTTGGCATTCATCTAATAACACTATGGAGTTTTGGATCGACCGCCCGCGCATAAAGTTTATCGACTTAAACTGAATGTTAGCCTTCTCCATGATGTAGTTCATGCTGCCAGTGGGATTCACATCATTCTTATGCAGTACTTCGAGCGTATCAGTAATCGCGGCCAGCCACGGCATCATCTTCTCCTCTTCCGTGCCGGGCAAGAAGCCGATAGATTCGGCGATTTCAGGGGTGTTACGGGTGACGATCACTTTGTCGTAGCGATTACGCTCGACCACCAGTTCCAATGCCGCCGCCATGGCGAGCAAGGTTTTACCGCAACCCGCAGGGCCAGTTAAGATCACCAGATCGATATCGGGATCGAGCAGTGCCTGCAGTGCCATGCCTTGATAGACGTTTTTAGGTTTAACACCCCATGCCTCGAGGTTTTTCACCCGCTCACGGCCTAAATCTAAAATATGTAAATGGGTGTCTGTGCGCTCGATAACACGACCGCAAAAATCAGACTCTGTGTCGATAAGATATTGGTTGATATAGAAATTATCATTTTCGAGGTCTTTGAGCGGTACTTCATGCACTGTATGTCTACCGTGGCGCTCGGTGGAGACCTTGTTCAAGTGCTCCCAAAAATTACCTTCAAACTGGTAAAAACCTTTGCTGAGGAAGCGAATGTCATCGATCAACTGGTCAGTTCGATAATCCTCAACCAATTGAATACCCGCACCTTTGGCTTTAAGGCGCATATTGATATCTTTGGTGACTAAGACAACGGTACGGGGATGATGTAGGTTTTGTAGATGTAGCGCGGTATTGATAATGCGATTGTCGTTTCCATCTCCTGGCAGTGCGCCTAAGGTAAAATCGACAAGGTGATCAGGGAAAATTGAGAGCGAACCGACGGCATCGGCATGACCCTCTCGGCTGGGTAAAGGGACGCCATTGATAATCTGCTCAGGGGTAGTTTCACCGCCTAGGGTATCTTCCAATGCCCTGATAGCAACCCGAGCATCACGACTCACATCACTCTTTCGATCTTTAATCTGGTCCAACTCTTCTAGCACTGTCATCGGAATGACCACATCGTGCTCTTTAAACGAATAGATCGCCAAAGGTTCATGTAGTAACACATTGGTATCCAGTACAAACAACTTTCTGTCGTCTTGTTCCATGGCGCCTCCAGAGTGCTTCATTAAAGTTTAAACACACTTTTGAGTCTCAATAAAAGTTACACGGCTCCTATTACTGGCAAAGCTTATGGCAAAGAATGATCATAAGGTTCAAGTTGATAGCACTTTACTCGCACTTAAACCTTAAGTTGATATTGGCACCAAACTCACAAGATAACAATACAGCAACCATTGTTTACCTTACAGACTCGAAGCAGTGTATAACCGCGGATGTGACATTAGCGTGACAGTTTCATGTACTGGCATGACAATTTTGTCGCTTGTACAATTTGTAATCTAGCACTCTGGGAATTAGGCTCTAACGGGTAAGAGGGCGATTTAAATATCACGAGTATTGGTATAACATACGCGCCCTTTGTTAGAGTCCGCCTAGAAATGAGAATTTAAGATGCCGTTCGCCTTAGGTCAACGTTGGATAAGTGATACCGAGTCAGAGCTTGGTTTAGGAACTGTGGTTCAAGTAGAAGGCCGTATGGTCACTGTATTATTCCCTGCCACGGGTGAGAACCGTATGTTCTCCCGAGCAGAAGCCCCTCTGACACGCGTTATATACAATCCCGGCGATTCGGTTGAAAGCCATGAAGGCTGGAGCCTTGCGGTCAGTGAATTGACCGAGAAAGACGGGATAGTGATCTATCACGGCATTCACAGTGAGACAGGCGAGCAAGCTACACTGCGTGAAACCCTGCTGAACCACAATATTCGTTTCAACAAACCCCAAGACCGTTTATTCGCTGGCCAAATCGATCGCCTCGACCGCTTTGGTGTGCGTTATCAATGCCAAATGTTGCGCCACAAACTGGCCTCATCGGATTTGCTGGGTCTGCAAGGTCCACGTGTTGGACTTATTCCGCATCAAATGTGGATTGCCCATGAAGTCGGCCGTCGCTATGCACCGCGTGTACTGTTAGCCGATGAAGTGGGTTTAGGTAAAACCATTGAAGCAGGTCTGATTATTCACCAACAACTGCTGACCGGCCGCGCCGAACGCATTCTGATTATCGTGCCCGATACTCTGCGCCATCAGTGGTTAGTGGAAATGCTGCGCCGCTTTAATCTGCGTTTTTCGGTATTCGATGAAGACCGTTGTGTGGAAGCCTATGCCGATCATGACAATCCTTTCTACACAGAACAGTTAGTGATTTGTTCACTCGAATTACTGCGTAAGAAAAAACGTCTTGATCAAGCCCTAGATGCCGATTGGGATCTGTTAGTGGTTGACGAAGCGCACCACTTAGAATGGACCGAAGAAGCGCCAAGCCGCGCCTATCAAGTGGTTGAAGCATTAAGCGAAGTCATCCCAGGCGTTTTGCTGTTAACCGCAACGCCGGATCAACTTGGCCATGAGAGTCACTTCGCCCGTTTGCGTCTGCTCGATCCGGATCGTTTCTACGATTACGATGCTTTCTTAGCTGAAGAAGACAGTTATAAAGACGTCGCCATTGCCGCCGAAGCCTTGGCTGGTAACGCTAAATTACCCGATACCGCCATCAACAGCTTGACCGAATTACTGGGCGAGAAAGACATCAGCCCAAGTATTCGTTTAATCCAAGCCGACGGTATTGATGCCGAAATACAACAGGCCGCCCGCAGCGAATTACTGCAAGAATTACTTGACCGTCACGGTACTGGCCGCGTGTTATACCGAAACAGCCGCGCCTCGGTAAAAGGCTTTCCAAAGCGTTTCTTTAACGCTTATCCCCATGCCATGCCAGATCAATATCAAACTGCCGCACGCGTCAGCGGCATGATGGGCGGACACAAGTCATTAGAGGCGAAAGCGGCGCAAGCCCTGAGCCCTGAAAAACTGTATCAAGAATTTGAAGATAACAGCGCCAGTTGGTGGAAGTTCGATCCCCGTGTGGATTGGTTAATCGAGTTCTTAAAATCCCACCGCAGCAAAAAAGTGCTGATCATCGCCAGCCAAGCAGAAACCGCCCTGAGCTTAGAAGAAGCCCTGCGTACCCGCGAAGGGATTCAAGCAACGGTATTCCACGAAGGCATGTCGATTATCGAGCGCGATAAAGCCGGCGCTTACTTTGCCCAAGAGGAAGGCGGCGCACAGGCGCTGATCTGTTCTGAAATTGGTTCTGAAGGTCGTAACTTCCAGTTTGCCAGCCACTTAGTGCTGTTCGATCTGCCACTAAACCCCGATCTATTGGAACAGCGAATCGGTCGTTTAGACCGTATCGGCCAGAAAAATGATATCCAAATTCACTTGCCATACCTTGAAGATACCGCCCAAGAACGTTTGATGCAGTGGTATCACCAAGGGCTGAACGCCTTTGAACTCACTTGTCCGAGTGGTCATGTGCTTTACAGTGAATTTGCCGAAGATCTGCTAAACGTGCTTGTGGGTGACGACAGCGACGAGCTGACAAACCTGCTCAATCACACCCAGAGCCGTTATAAAGAACTCAAGCACGCCATGGAGCAAGGCCGCGACAAGCTGCTGGAAATCAACTCACACGGCGGCGAGAAGGCACTGGCAATCGTCAACCGCCTTGCCCAAAGTGACGGTGATACTCATTTAATCGGCTCAGTGATCCGTCTGTGGGATATTATCGGTGTTGATCAAGAAGATAAGGGTGAAAACTCGATTATTCTGCGCCCGAGTGAGCACATGATGTTCCCAACTTATCCTGGCTTGCCAGAAGATGGCGTAACAGTGACCTTTGATCGTGACACAGCGTTATCACGCGATGATATTGCGCTGATCACCCAAGAACATCCGCTGGTGCAAACGGGACTCGATCTGATCACAGGTTCTGAAACTGGCACCACCAGCGTCGCAATTCTAAAGAATAAAGCCCTGCCAGCAGGTACCTTATTCTTAGAACTCATCTACATGGCCGATGCCTCAGCACCTAAGTCGAGCCAGTTGTACCGTTATTTACCGCCTACCCCCATTCGCGTGTTGTTGGATAAAAACGGTAACGATCTATCGGCTAAAGTGGATTACGCCAGTTTCGATAAGCAATTAAGCGCGGTGAATCGTCACATTGGCGGCAAGTTAGTCACAGCATCTCAGCCAATTCTGCATCCGTTATTTGCTAAGGGTGAAGAATATGCTCAAGTAGTTGTCGATGAAATGGTCGCCCAAGCCAGAGAGAAAATGACTCAGCAACTGAGCGCAGAGCTTGATCGTTTAGAGTCACTTAAGGCTGTGAACCCCAATATCCGTGAGGAAGAATTGGAATACCTGCGCAATCAGATGCAAGAGTTAAACACTTATCTAGATGCCAGCCAGTTACAACTCGATGCGATCCGTATGGTCCTCGTTAGCCACGTATAGACCCAAGCGGAACAGCAGGTTTCCATCAATTAGCCCAGCCTCAGCGTTGGGCTTTTTTATGCCCAAAAACTTTCTCTAACAAGTGGTTTTTTAGACTCAGTGGCTTTTATACTCAGTGGCAGGCGCAATTCTTTGGCGAGGAAAATTCACTTTTTGGTAATTGTTCAGGTTATACTCAAACACTGATGAATTTATGAGACTACACAGGTGGTTATCAATTCTATGCCGCGCATTCTTTCACTCCTCTTTTGCCTCATTCTCGGCATCACAACCATCGCTACCTACGCGGCAGACACGACAACCACTCCGCCAACATCTGCGCCAGCCGAAATCAGTGCCAAAAAGTCGAATAACAGCTATCTACCCACAAATGAAATTAAACAAATCACGATTGATAATCAGCCCTACGATTTGTTAGTGCGACCATGGGAAGGTAAAAAGAAACTCGGTGCGGCGATAATCCTGCCCGCCACCAATGGTACCGCAGACGCGCCTGGATTGATGGCGTTTGTACGCCGCAATATCAATCCTGCCGGTTGGGCCAGCTTAAGTTTAACTCCGCCAACTGAAATGCCCACAGCTAACTTTGCTACCGCCGCTACTGAAGTGACCTCGCCTGGCGCCGCGCAATTAAGCTCACCGTCCAACAAACCAAGCCCTAAAATCAAGCCCGAAGATAACAGCAAGCACCAGCAAGAGCAGGAAGATTTTCTCGTCAAAAGCATGTCGCAGTTAGATGCCGTCGGTGCAGATTATGCGGGAAAACGTATTTTGATCACCGCCGACCAAAGTGCAGGATTATTGATTAGCCTATTAAGCCAGAAGAAGATTGCCGATCCTGATGTGCTGATTGTCATCAATCCCTATCGTGAGGACGAACAGCGTAATCAAGCACTCGCAGAACAACTAGCAAAACTTACGCTGCCCATTTTAGATATTCAATCGCCAGACGGTCACCCAGCCTCATTGGAGACGGCCGACAATCGCAAAAAACTCGCGGTGACCTTAGAAAGCCCTAACTATCGCCAAACTACCCTAGCGCTCAATTTAGATAACGAGAGCGCATGGCAGAATTGCTTAAATGCGATTAAAGGCTTTTCAGCCCGAATGAGCGGCGCGCAGTAAAAACGGCGATTCAAACTAATTCAGACAAAATAGCATTACCAACCCGATTGGCGATCCCGATAGGGTTTCTGCGGATCTTTCAGCTGACGCGTCGCCGCTATCTTGCTATTTTTGCCTAACAATAACCGAATCTGACTAATAGACTCGCGGCACAGTAGACTACGGATAGAAGCAGTCCAACTGCGATTAATGCTAAGTTTGATGGCCGCAGCCGCATCCGGTGAGGTTTGCATCAGTTGCCGCGCCAATTGCTCAGCGGCTTCCATGGGCGTCTCACTCACTTGTGTCACGAGTCCTAAGGCCAGCGCTTCATGACTCTCCAGCACTTTTGCCGTCAGGCTAAGTAACATGGCTTGATCCTTAGGCATAATTTGCCTTAATGCGACTAAACCCGCCATATCAGGCACGAGTCCCCATTTCGCTTCCATGATAGATAACTTACTGTCGTGGCTAGCAATACGCACATCTGCGCCTAAAGCGATCTGCATACCGCCGCCATAGCAACAGCCCTCAAGCACGGCAATCACTGGCACAGGCAAGGTTTGCCAACCTAGTGACACCCGCTGTGCCAAATTCGCATTCCCCGGCAAACCCTTAAACAGTAACTTAACTGCCTGCATAGGTGCCGACATCACGCTTTTGACATCGAGCCCAGAGCTAAAATGCCCACCCGCTCCCGAGAGGATCACGGCTCGCACCGCACGATTGGATTTAATACTTTTAATCGCACAGTCAAGCTCACTAAACATTAAATAGTTAATAGCATTCATTTTTTCAGGACGATTAAGCAACACGTAGGCGATACCATCATCGATTTTAACTTGTACACTTTGGCCACTCATGAAATATCCCGTTACTGGTCAGTCCAGAATAAATGTTAACACGTTTGGCATAATTCACTAAAAGATATAACATGAGCCTGTTTTTTGACTTAAGTCAAAATATTGCCAATTCCATCATGGATTGAAGGTAACTTATGTTAGGCTGTCATCACTACGTGCAGTAATCCTAATGTATTTTTCGATTAGATAGCCTTAGCAAGCTCAATAATTAAGCGTATTTAACCGCTAGCTATTTAACTGCTAATAACCGACACCAGTATCGCAATGCTACCTGCAGCGAAGGATGATTGGGCAGCAATATATGGATTCTATAGTCCTTTTTTAGTCACTATATCCTTGTTATTTACTAAACATTAGCTAGTTCGATTTAAGATTCTGCATGATTTGATTCAACAATGATTCAAATTTTAATGCCATCAGAAAATATAAATTTATCAATGATATCTATAATTTACATATAAAAGATATTAATCAGACTTGCCCGAAGAACGCAATTCGTCAGTCAGACCTAAAAAATAAGTGTTATCTTCAATAAATGGGCAAATAAGGATCACTAGTCAGCATGTCAATATCTGTACTCATCTGTGACGATTCCGCCATGGCACGTAAGCAAATGGCCCGCACACTCCCCAAAGAGTGGGATGTGGAAATAACTTATGCGACCAATGGTGCCGAAGGCCTTGATGCCATCCGCGCTGGAAAAGGCGAAGTGGTGTTTCTCGATCTCAACATGCCTGTAATGGACGGTTATGAAGTACTGCAAACCGTGCAGCAACAGGACTTACCCGCGCTGATTATTGTGGTATCCGGCGATATTCAAATCAAAGCTCACGAGCGGGTTAAAGCCTTGGGTGCGTTAGATTTTATTCAAAAACCGGTGAGCGCCGATGCCATCAGCAACATTTTACAAGATTACGGCATCTTAACGCTGACGCAGAAAGATCTCACCGACGAAGTCCCGATGATCAAAGTCGACATGCGCGACGCTTGCCAAGAAATAGCCAACGTTGCCATGGGACGCGCCGCCGATCTGTTAGCTAAGTTACTCGATGTATTCGTGTTACTACCTATCCCTAATGTGAACGTGCTTGAAGTCAGTGAGTTAACCATGGCGCTCAAAGCCACGGAAGAAAGCTCAACTGTATCAGCGCTCTGCCAAGGTTTTATCGGTGCGGGTATTGCGGGAGAAGCCCTGCTTTTGTTCCATGATTCCAGCTTTAAAGACATGGCCAAGTTGATGGGATTAGCTAATCCAGAAGACAAAAATACTGAGATAGAAGTCCTGATCGATACTGGAAACGTGCTGATAGGCGCTTTCCTTAACGGCATTTCTGAACAGCTCGATATGAAATTTAGTCAGGCTCACCCTGTCGTGCTGGGACGGCACTGCACGGTTAACGATCTGATCCATGATAATTCAGAGAAATGGCACCGAACTTTGGCAATGGAGATCAACTATCGGATTGAAGATCATAATATTCAATGCGATTTGCTACTGCTCTTCACCGAGGATTCTATCCCCACACTTAGCTATAAACTCGGCTATTTACTCGATTAACCAGTTGGATTTTATCCTATGTCAAATGACCAAAGCGCAATGAACGAACTACACTGGCTCATCGATATGGTACAAACCATAGAGGTGGGATTAGTGGTATTAGATCGCCATTACAATATCCAGCTGTGGAACGGTTTTATGGAGAATCACAGCGGTGTTTCCCCTAATTCAATCAAAGGTCAAAACCTATTTACCCGCTTCCCCGATCTGCCTGCCACTTGGTTAAAGCAGAAAATGGAATCGGTTTTCATGCTTAAAAACCGTGCTTTTATCAGCTGGGAACAACGTCCGTACGTTTTCCAATTTAAAAACTATCGCCCGATTACAGGCCGTGCAGACTATATGTACCAGAACGTGACCCTGCTGCCACTGGCATCGCTCACGGGACAAGTGACCCATATCAGTGTGATTATTTATGACGTGACAGATATCGCCATCAACAAATTGCAACTTAAAGCTGCCAACGAGCAACTCGAACGCCTGAGCCAAACCGATGGTCTAACTCAGTTACACAACCGTCGTCATTGGCAAGAGTGTTTAGACCACGAGTACGACTTGTATGCCCGCTACTCAGGTATAGCAAGTTTAGTCATGATAGATATCGATAACTTTAAACATATCAACGACAGCTATGGTCATGTGGCGGGTGATAAAGTCATTCAGCATATTGCGCACTTACTCAGCCAATCCTTACGTGATACCGACTGTGCAGGGCGTTATGGCGGCGAAGAATTTGCGGTTGTATTGCCTAAAACCAGCGGCGCAGATGCGATGAACTTTACCGAGCGACTCAGAGAGAAAATCGCCGCATCCGTCATAGTGTATGAAAGCCTTAAGATTACTGTAACGGTAAGTTTAGGCGTATGTGAAATTGGCTCCCATATTACCAGCAGTTCTAGCTGGATCTCCTGCTCCGATAAAGCCCTGTACGAAGCGAAACAAAAAGGCCGTAACTGCAGTGTTTTACATACGAGTAAAACAAGTAAATCCTAAATATACCCAATAAAAATGCCCATCAATGATGGGCATTTTTATTTAAAACAAGTGAAGATTAAACTCGAGATCCGCTAACGAATTAATGAGGAAAACCATCATCTTCTTCGTCTTCATCTTCTTCGTCATCCATTTCATCGCCGACGAAATAGGTACCCCAACCGTCATATTCCACTTTCTGCTTTACTGCTAATTGCAGCAATTGCTCGGCCGCTTTGTCCAGTAATTCAACATCCAGTTTGTGGTGTGCGACAGCATCGAAACAGAAGATTATTGAACCATCCTCCAGTTCCATTTCTTCGGCATCATTCACCTCAAAACCTAATTTGAAGGCATCCACAGCCGCTTTTTCAAGACGGTCAAAATTGGTCGATGAAAAGTGATGCTCAATAACATATTCCGCATCAGGCTCTGAGCCATCGTCAAGCAAGGCTTGCACTATGTCACGATTCTCTGCAAGTTGGGCTTTTAACTGACTTTCAATAGACATGGATTTGTCTCCGTTAAGGTAAATCTGGCTCAAATTGGCATTATACCCAAACAACCTGAAGATGCAGGATTCAGCGGGAATTTAACGCACTTTAGGCAAGGCGGTTATTTGCAGACATAGCGGGCTAAGTTAAAAATAACCAACTCAGCATAAAGTGCTTTAAAACCCGCCGGGACGGAGCGCCTAGGGCACTCCATTTCCGTGTTGCATCAATTCAAAAGGTGACCGACATTCTTTCATTGATGCGCCTTGAATTGAAGCACCCTAGGCGCTCTGAAACTCGTATCTTCAGGTAGCTTGGGTATATTATACGTCATCACTCGCGAGAGTTTTACCCATAAGTGCTGCCGCTTCTTGATTTATCTCAGCAAATCTCGCCGACATGCTGGCATGGATTTGCGCAGAGAAGTTTTTCACATCGGCTTTATCTAAACCTGCGGTAGGCACAGGTGCCATCATATCGATGATGACGACACCATTATTCCAGCGATTTAACTTAATATGGCTCTGACACGAAGCAACCACTGGTACCACTGGCACTCCCGCCGCGATTGCGGTATGAAAAGCGCCAGCCTTAAAGGGTAATAAACCCCGCCCACGTGAGCGGGTTCCTTCGGGAAATATCCACACAGACAACCGACTTTGCTTAATTTTTTCAACTGTCTTGGCCATAGTATCGAAGGCACTGTGACGATTTTTACGGTCAATAAGAATATTTCCCGACAGCCAATAAATTTGGCCGAACAGCGGCATCCACGCCAAACTCTTCTTGCCCAAACTCACTGTACCTTTAGGAACTGCTGTCGTATGAGTAAAGAGATCAAAGTTATTCTGATGATTTGCTAAGAAAATATACGGGCCGTCCTGCACATCTTCGTGCCGGCGAACAATCACTTTAATCCCAAGGATTGGCGCAACCGATGAGAAGATCTTGGCGAACATATGTACATTGTCGCGATGGCGAGGCCTTAATAAACACACTAAGCCACCAAAAATAAAGGCAAGCAACAAAGATACCGCCAACAACATAGATCTGACGATTAAAAGCACGATTTACTCCGACTGTAAAAGTGGCGACAGTATAGCCACCATGGCTTTGGGACTCAATATATTGTTTACATCTGTAAGCTGACTTGCTAACAAGCAAGCAAAAAAAGCCCATCGATATACTGAACCTCCAGTGTATCGATGGGCTTTAAGATTAATATCGAACTAAGCGTGGTGCTTGGGTAGGATTTCAGGCTCAGTTGCCTGAGGTGAGACTTTACTTAACACAAAGCGGATCACTAAGGCACTCACGGCCAAAGTCGCGACAATTGCCGCACCACTAGGGAGATCTAATGTCGCCGACAGAACTAAGCCCAAAACATAGCCCAGTAAACCTACGAGGTAAGCGTAAAATAGCCGACCTTTACCACGGTACTTGTTCAACGCTAAAGCTGGCAATATCAAGGTGCTGAACACCAGATAAACACCTACTAATTCAACCGATAAGGTAATCACTAGCGCAAATAGCAGATAAAATCCTGCCCCGTCCAACATCTGGGGGCGTAGGAATATCGCTAATAACACCAGTGAATACACTACGGCCGGCAAAATCAGTTGTGACCAACTCACCCACAGGATCTGACCTGACATCAATTGCTTTAACAACTCGGCGCCATGTGGGTCGTTTGCCAGCAACAGCATTGCGGCTACCGCAGACAAGACGTAAAAGCAGCCAATCATAGCCTCTAACTCACCCGCCATCCGCTTAGCTAACCAAGCGATAAAACCTGCACCAGCAAGGGCAAATACAGCGGGCATCCACACATTAGCAAACGGCATGTCTTCTAATCTGTGGTCCATGTGAGCGACGATGGCACCTAAGGCTGCAACTTGCGCTATCGCTAAATCGATAAAGATGATGCCACGCTTAAGCACTTGTCTCCCAAGTACAATATGCGTCGACAACACTAAGATCCCCGCTGCCAATGCAGGTAACAGAATCGACATCAGCTCAAGATCAAACATAGGTTTATTTCACTCCATTTAAGAGGGAAATCACGCTGTCATACAGGCTAAATAAATCTTGGCTCTTATCATTCCCCCCCACAGACATAGGCAGCATTACCACGGGCAAGTTCGCTTTTTCACCCAGCCATTTTGCACCGCGCTCATCCTGATAAGATGCTACAACCACGGCCAGAATATCCCCTTGTTCGGCGCGCGTCAGCAGACTCGCTAAGTGGCCGCTAGTGGGAGCTAAACCCGGTTTAGGCTCTAAATCCGCCACTTGCTCGATACCAATCCAGTTGAATAAATATCTGAAGCTTGAGTGGTAAGCGATCACTTTTTTACCTTGTAATCCCTTAGCTTGCGCTTCCCAACGCGGGACAGCTGCTTGCCAGCGAGTGGTAAAATCTGCCAGTGATTGTTGATAATCGGCCGCACCAGCAGGATCTAACTGAGTCAGCTTAGCACTCAATGCCGTGGCGACTTTTAACAGTCGCGTCGGGTCAAAATGAATATGTGGATTGCCTTGAGCATGCACATCCCCCATGCTGCGATCGACACTGGCCAGTTTATCTAAGGTCTCGATTTGATCGGCAGCGAAAAATAAGCCTTGCTCGGTCGAGCGCACTTTTGCGTTTGCCGACTTCATCTGCAGCATAGGCAACCAACCCACTTCAAGATCGGCACCTGCGCACACCACAAGATCCGCCTGACGCATTTTAGCGATCAAACTCGGACGCGCCTGCACTTGGTGAGGGTCTTGTAATGCCGTCGTTGCCGAATAGATGCTAGCCGTTGGAGCAAGCTCCTTGGTCAATGCCGCGTATTCAGGTTCACAGGCAAACACATTCAGCTCGGCATGGGCCAAACCAGTATAAGTGACAGATAAGGCCACTGCGGCCAATTTAGCTAAATTAGAATTGATGCGCACCGTGAGCCCCCAGAGACATAATGTATTGAATAGTGAAGATGTTATCGTCTTCTATTCCATCGAAATTAGTACCCTTTTGATTGGTATACTGGAAACGAACCGTCGAGAAGTGGCTAGAATGCCAAGCCAAACTCACCTCAGATTCCTTCAACTTTTGCCCATGAAAATGATCGCCATGGAGCTCTTGCGTATCAGCTTCACCGTAACGCACACCCGCTGACCAGCTCGGCGTGAATTGGTACACACTGCTCAGATACCAACCTTGGTGGTAATCTTGGCTCGGAGCATCCTCAGGATGTAAATCGATAGGTGTAAAATCGCTCACGCGATAGTACTCACCGCTCACAGTGAGATTTTGATATTTGTAGTTACCGTTAGGCGCCCACTTATAAACAAAATCAGCACCATAGGTATTTTTACCTGTGTAAGATGCGGCATGGCTATGACCTTCGTGCTCATCACCATGGGCATGCTCATCTTCATGTTCCCCTTCTTCATGGGCAGTCACTTGGCCATTTTCGTTGCGCAAGTAACTCAACCCCGCTTGCCATGAGCTGTTATCACCTATGTCGCCACCAATTTTTGAGTACAAGGTATAAACGCCGACCTTCTTAAACTCACGCTCACCATGCTCATCGGCAGCACGTAAACTATCGCCCTTAAAGGCTTCAACACCCATGGTCCAATACAAGTCCGTCGGCGCTACGTAGTTAAAACGTATACCGTCATCAAAATAATGTCCCCCTAAGAATGCACGGTAAACCACAGGACGGTCGGTGAAAGAATCAGTATGTAAATGTTGGTTATTGAGGTAACCAATGTCCGATAAGAAACGACCACCACGGATAGAAAACCCCGCTGGCATCGCCATGGTTTGAATAAAGGCTTCTTCCAGATTCAGTTCCGTCTCACCGTCATGCATTTCAACTACTGCGGTGATTTTACCGTAAAACATATCATCGATATTGGCACTCATCGCCAGTTCAGTTTCACCTAAACCAAAGCCATCTGGACTCTCGGCTAATGGGCGTTCTCCCGTCTGATAATATCCATTTAGCACACCACTGATATTAGGGTTGGTCAAGCTCGAGTCTTCTGCAAATAAGCTAGGCGAAACGAGCGCACACGCCAAAGCCACCAAAGAAATTCGGGTATTTAAAACAGTCATGATATCTCCAAAATACAACTAGCACTCGACGACCGATATAAAGTCATCAAGAAATACAATAAGTTAAAATTTTAAGTTGATTTAGAGAGCGAGGGGAGGCGCACGACTGCGATAAACACTGACGTGTTCAAAAATAGAGGAAGGTAAAATAAATTCGACCACATCGAAATGCTGTATAGCTAAATTCAGCGTCAGCGGATGGGTCAATAAAATCTTGTTGAGTTGGTGCTGATGGAAGCACAGGGTACAGTGAGTCTTAGCGCCATCATCAAGATGGGTCACACTATGGGCTGAGGCAGCAAGAGACAGCAATATCAGTACGGCAGCAAGCCATATCGAAATTGTGCGTCTAATGTGACTTTTAAGTCTCACTCAGTCGTCCCCATAGTTAAAAAGTTGCATAAGTCTATGTCAGTGCCATAGCAAGTTGCAATAAGGTAATCGCTTTGCAAAAGGTTACAAGATATTTGAGGTACCCAGTCTTACCAATAACTCCTTGTATCAATAGCGGTAGGATCTTGCGAGAACTCAGGTAAAAAAACGCATTTAAGATTAGCTTAAGTGAGTGTAACTATAGTGTATTTAGTTTTTATGTCTGCGAGCACAATGACGAAATCAAGCTCGATATGGCTCCGTTTTATCCACCTAAAGGCAACTATTATGCTAGCATTTTTTCGTGAAAACTTAGGGCTTATCTTAGGGATAGTCATCTTCAGCGCGGTGATATTTGGTGGTATTTATTACGTTGAGCACTCCTTAACGAGTCAAGAACAAGTCGTGCAGTAAACAAAGACTCATTAAGCGCGCCTGCAGTTCGCCCCTTAAATCCTCTTAGTTGCATTTTGAGCGCCTGCTAAAGGCGCTCAAATGATGTTCATCTCTGGAAAATTGTACCGCTGATTTTCCTATCCATGACGAATCCACTTATTAGCCTAACGATACTTCTGTCTTTGATCGCTATCATCGACTTGCTCGGGCGCTTCAATGGTGATGACTTGATCCATAAAATGGCTCACAAACAACAACATCAACGAAAAAATCATTACAGGGATCGCAAAATACCGCACAGAGGCATCAAAGTAACTGTATCCCGCCGTAAACACACTCAAATAAAATCCTAATAACTTGAGTTTAGCCAATGTTGGACTGCGGCCTAACCAAGCCGCACAATGGGGACAACGCACTTGAGCGTCGAAACCTTTGCCTCTTTGCTGGCTAATGTCACTGACCTTGATGTACTGATTACAATGGGAACACAACATGAAAACACGATTCCTAAATAACGATGCGCAAGTTTACCAGATACCGACTAGAGTTCGGCCTGTAAATACCCAAAATGTCGGAAAAAGCAGATAAAGCACCGCACTCAAGGTTAAGCTCAAATCAACCCTTCCCTAAAAAGTTTAATTCCAAGGGCTATTTCACTCGCAGATATTTTACAGTAGATCCGGCAACATCTATCATACTCAGACATATTTCTACTTAAGATCACTCCTATGCACCGCTACCTCGCTCTCGTGTTTGCCCTGCTAATACCACTACTGAGCCTTTCATCCCAAGCGCAAACTGAACCTGTCGCTGCAACCGAAAGCCCATTAAGCACTCCTGTAACGCTCAAGGCAGAACTGGCAATGCTGCAACAGGCTATCGATACGGATATACGTAAACTAAAAAATGCCAAAGGCGAATTGAAGACAATTGTTGAATATCGAATTCAAAACAAAACCTTACAGTTACGTAATAAGATTAAAGATCTGCTCGAAGCAACGCCAATCGACAAGGCTTTTCTACAACCATTAATCCAAGGACAACTTAACTACATCCAACAAATTGATGCTTATATCGATGACAACATTAGTAAATTGGAACAGCAATTAGGTTCGAGCACAGATGATGCGACTCTGCTGGAAATATCAAAGCGCGAATTAGAAAAAGACACCTATTACAAGCAACAACTCGAGACGCTCACTTGGCTCGAACAAGTTGGCCAAGATATTAGCGAAGCACAAAAATCACTGATGCAAATTTTAGTTGCTCGTGCCGATACGCTAGAAAGTTTAGTGACTTATACCCAGCAACAACTACAAGCAGCAATCGATACCGCAACCAATGCAGGTAAAGATGTCACTTCGGCGCAAACCAGCCAAGTAATGATGCTAAAGGAACGCTTAGCACAAAATAGTCAGAGCTTAAATATCGACATCAGCCTACTCGACGCCTTAGGCCATGATACCGCCGCGCTGAAAAAGACACTCTTTAGTGTTTCAGGTGATATCACTCAAGATGTGTTGAACTTTGATGTGGCATCAAGCCTCGTTGAGCAGTGGCTAAATACGGCACAAGAACAAGCGATTAATCACGGCCCAACCGTCGTGTTTAAGTTATTTGTTTTCTGTTTGATCTTGTTTATTGCGGGTCTCGCCGGCAAGTTAGCCAAACAGATAGTGAAAAATACCGTTAGCAATTCTAAGTTGAATTTAAGTAAGTTATTACAAGACTTCTTCACCTCGCTATCAGGTAAAGCCGTCTTTACTATCGGGCTGTTAATCGCCCTTTCACAGCTTGGGATCGAACTTGGTCCCCTGCTCGCAGGCTTTGGTATCGCGGGGGTTATTATTGGTTTTGCCCTGCAAGATACCCTGTCGAATTTCGCCTCAGGCATGATGATCTTAATTTACCGTCCCTATGATGTGGGCGATTTGATCAACGCCGCTGGCGTCACCGGACGCGTCAGTCACATGAGCCTTGTCTCCACCACGATTAAAACCATGGATAACCAACGTCTTATTATTCCTAATAATAAGATTTGGGGTGACACAATTAACAACATCACAGCTGAGCATCAACGTCGAGTCGATATGACCTTTGGGATCAGTTATAGCGACAGCATCGAACAGGCTGAAGCGATTCTCAAGTCCATCGTCGAAGCGCATCCTAAGGTACAACCATTGCCAGAACCGACGATTAAACTACATCTATTGAGCGAATCTTCGGTCGACTTTATCGTTCGCCCTTGGGCAAAACCGGAAGATTACTGGGAAGTGTATTGGGACATTACCCGCGAAGTGAAAATGCGCTTTGACGCCGAAGGGATCAGTATTCCCTTCCCACAGCGTGATGTGCATATCTATCAAACTACGAAATCACCGCTTTAAACCAGCGTTAAATGAGAGAAGAAGGGCGTTGCAATGAGCTCGCCCTTATTTTTATCTCTGGCCTATAAATCTCTGCATCAAGTGTTAGCCTAAGCCGACTATCTCACCTTGCGCATCAATATCAATTTTTAAGTAACCCGGTTTCAGCCCAAGTCCTGGCATAGTCATCACATTCCCCACCAAGGCGGTGATAAACCCCGCACCAGCATGCAAGACTAAACCCCGCACTGGGATCTCAAAGTCCTGAGGAACGCCCTTTAAGCTAGGATCGTGACTAATTGATAACGGCGTTTTGGCCATACACAGGGGCAAATGTTCATAACCTAATACGGTCAGCTGCTGCGCCTGTTGTTTGGCCTCGATAGAAAGGCTAACGCCCGCTGCGCCATACCCCACTTCGGCTAAGGTGGATAACTTAGCCTCCAATGAGGCTTCATCTGAATATAACAGCTTGAACTGACTCTCGGTTTCAGCGGCGCGAATCACAGTCTGCGCTAAGGCGACAGCGCCCGCCTCCCCTTGGCTAAAAGCATCGCTGACCTCACAGCCAAAGGCGCTGCTCGCGTTAACAGCCGCAGTTAGCCATTGCAACTCGGCATCAGTGTCAGTGGCGAAACGGTTAATGGCAACCACCACAGGAATACCATAGCGAGCCACATTGTTGATATGCCAGTTTACATTTGCAAAGCCTGCTTCGAGTCGAGCATGATCTGGTAGATTGATATCTGACTCAGACACCAAACCACTATTGGCCTTCAGCGCTTTTAAAGTAGTGACCAGCACAGCGGCAGCGGGCACCTGACCCGATTGACGCACCTTGATATTACAGAACTTTTCAAAGCCCATATCTGAGCCAAAACCAGCTTCAGTCACCACAAAATCCGCCAGTCTGAGGGCAATATCATCAGCAATAATGGATGAATTACCGTGGGCTATATTGGCAAAGGGTCCCGCATGGATCAGGCAAGGTGAACCATTTAAAGTCTGCATTAACGTCGGCTTTATCGCATCCGCCATGATGGCCGTCATCGCACCAGCGACACCTAAGTCTTCGGCGGTAATCACTTGCCCTTGGGTATTTAACGCCAGCACTAGACGACCGATTCGCGCCCGCATATCTGCCAAATTATGACTTAAGGCTAAAATCGCCATTAACTCAGAGGCGGCGGTGATATCAAAACTGGATGCGTACTCTGGGCCATTATTATCGCCTAAGCCCACCTGGATTTGCCTAAGACAGCGATCGTTGTGATCGACCACTCGGTGCCAACGGATCTCACTGGGATCGATATCCAAAAACGCTTGCCCAGATTGCGCCTCAAATTCCGCCTTACCTAAGCGCGCTTCATGAAATAGCCGCGCCGCAATCGCCGCAGCCCCTAAATTGTGGGCACTGCTCACGGCATGAATATCACCCGTGAGATGCAAATTCATCTCCTGCATGGGTACCACTTGCGCATAACCGCCACCCGCAGCGCCACCTTTCACCCCAAATACAGGCCCCATGCTGGGCTGGCGAATACAGGCACAGGCCTTTTTGCCTATGGCATTTAACGATTGCGTTAAGCCAATGCTCGTCACTGTTTTACCTTCGCCGTGTGGCGTAGGCGTAACTGCGGTGACGATAATCAATTTGCCTTTGCGCTGCCCAGCCAAACGCTGCAACACACTGAGCTCGACCTTGGCTTTAGTGTGACCAAATAGCATCATCTCTTCGGGTAATAGACCTAAGTCGGCGCCCAGTTCATTAATGTCTTTTAGGCTAGCGCGATTCGAAATATCCATATCTGTCAACATGCGTCGATTTCTCCCTTTCAAATACGCTTTGGTTTAGTATGAGGGGTTGCTAAGCACAACACTCATTGAATAGGGCGGATATTAGGTGATTGGCTTTAAGATATATAGCCGTCGAAAGGGTTAATGAGCGATTCCTTAATCTGCATCAAATAATCTGCCCTGCGTCCGAGCGGCTCAAGAGTGCCGTTGCCTCAAATGAGATCCAGCTCGATCGCCAGCAATGGTTCAGTATCTGGCAGGCATCTATGGGTCACAGCGTACCTTGATTTTTGTTTCTCAAAAGCAACAACCATAAACAACCACGGCGCCAGAAGGCGCCGTTGTTGTATGTATTATTGAGTGCGGCTTAAAACTGCACATCGCCACTTAAATGGGGGCGACGGCCTTTGCTGTCACGTAATTCAAATACCATATTATTAGCATTCTGCTCATAGCCAAATCCAACATCGGCAGGCATCAAAAGTGGCAGCTTAAAGGTCACATCCACAGTGAATGGACGATCGCCAATACTTGGCATCAACTCTGCTAAACAACGGGCCTTAGACCACATGCCATGGGCGAGCACTCGATCAAAGCCAAAACGCTTTGAAAGCACGGGATGCAGATGGATCAAGTTATAGTCGCCAGATGCCTTAGCATAACGACGACCTAAATCTTCACTCAAACTCCAGCTTTGTGGTGTTTCCCATGCCATATCAATGGCTTTAGGTGGGCGAACGCGACGTCCAGCCACATCGATACGATATAAATAGGTGGATAACGATTCCCAGACGAGTTCTTCACCGACAAACGCCTTAGACACAAATTCAAACTCTAAGCCAGAATCCGTCTCGCGGCTCGTGGTCAAGGCGCACTCGAGGGAGAAAGTCTCGTCAACCGTCACAGGCCGATACACTTGAATGCGGTTCTTAAGGTGGATCATCCCAAGCAGTGGGAAAGTGATCCCATCGTGGGTAAAGATCACCGCATGCAGGCGAAATGCCATCACGTAGAGATAGGTTGGCGGTAAAACTTTACCGTCAAATTGAAAACCACACACCTGCGCATATTGGCTTACTTTAGCTTCAGACACAGTCACATGCGGCGCGGTCACCTTGATTTGGGGCAACGGCTGTTGATCCCAACCAGGCTTACGGCCAAAGAAGATCTTGCGATAAAGAGAAAACAGCGACGGCATCGCGTTCAATTCAACACAATATGCATTATTCAAGTCTGAGTACCTTTTAATTAACTATCCCTTGGCACAAAAATACATTGCCATAAATTACCCCGCACAGACGAGTAACGTCTGATCAATCAAGCTGATAACGAGTGTAAAACAGGCAGTGCTGCGTCTTAATAAGGGCTGATGCTGACTCTCCGAATGGACAACTATACCCAAACAACCTGAAAATGCAGGATTCAGCGGGAATTTAACGCACTTTAGGCAAGGCGGTTATTTGCGGACCTAGTGGACTAAGTTCAAAATAACCAACACAGCATAAAGTGCGTTAAAACCCGCCGGGACGGAGCGCCTAGGGCACTTCACTTCCGTGTTGCATCAATTCAAAAGGTGGCCGATATTCTGTCATTGATGCGCCTTGAATTGAAGCACCCTAGGCGCTCTGAAACTCGTATCTTCAGGTCGCTTGGGTATATAGAGTCAGGTTTGGCGAAAACGGCGTGATTATAACCCAGAGCACTGAGTTCTGTGTATCCCTAAGTTTAGTAGGAATAATTACTACAAATAAAATCAATAGATTAAAAATTAACGATGCAAATTTATCCATCTCAACTCGGCAATAACATCTCCAGAGTGCGAAAAATTTACGACTGTGCCACACTATCGTTCCACTCTCCTTAACCTAGTTATCACGTGCAAGATAAGAATTTTGATAAGCTCGCGCAAAAATTTGCGAAAAACATCTATGGTACGCCCAAGGGCGAAATTCGTGCCGCAGTGCTATGGCGCGACCTCGTCCCCGCGCTGGCAAAACTGGGGGATAAAAAACTCAGAGTATTAGATGCGGGCGGTGGTTTTGGTTACTTTAGCCAAAGATTAGCGCGCCTCGGCCACGAAGTTGTACTCTGCGATATCTCTGCTGAGATGCTGGCTCAAGCCAAAGAACAAATTGATGCCTCCCCTGAACCATTAGCTATCCAGCTTATCCATGCGCCTATCCAAGCATTATCGGTCGATAACCATGGTTATTTCGATATCATACTGTGTCATGCGGTCGTTGAATGGTTAACGGATGCTAAGCCAACTGTAGCAGGTTTACTTACTATGCTAAAACCCGGCGGATTATTCTCTTTGATGTTTTACAACAAAGAAGCCATGCGCTTTCATGCTTTAGTGTCGGGCAATTTCGATTACGTCGCCGCTGATTTAAAAGTGAAGAAGAAAGTGCGACTAACTCCCACTCATCCGCTTTATATTCAAGAAGTTAAAGATTGGTTTAGCGAATGGCAAATGTCACTCATCAGCCAGTCTGGCGTACGTGTAATCCACGACTATTTGAAAAAGAGTCAGCCTGCGGATTTCGACTATCACAAGCTGCTACAAATGGAGCTGGAGTACTCGCAACGCGAACCCTATATTTCCCTCGGCCGATATGTGCACTTTTTAGGGCAAAGCTCTGCAGTGTGAACGCGCGTCGTTACAAACGCGCTGCCTAAACGATTACTGACAAGTCTGTTTCCAGCAGGCGCTCACTTTGGCGCCTGCTTGCTCTAGCAATTGCACCACGCTTTTATCCCCCACCACATGGCCAGCACCAACCACCACAAACAAAGGTGAAGCCACATCAGTCGAGCCCATTAATTTTATAATGCCATCGGCCATCGCATGGTTTCGCTGCCAGAGGATTTTCTCTAGCATTTTAGTGTCGCCCTCGCCGCCCATTTGCTCCTGCATTATGGAATCAAGCTCAGTTTCATTACCTGAACGCCAAGCCGTTATTAACGATAAAAGCTCCGCATCCGATGCGCTAATCGCCTCACGCACCATAGACCACTGCTCTTGACTATTAAAAGACGCTAACAATTGAAATTGTGACTCGGCGGTTTCCAACGGATACACAGGCAAAGTCGCATATAGAGCCATCAACTGCATATCAACGCCATAATCCGTGCTGTAACCTAAGTCGTTATAACGCAATAAGTTAACTTGAGTAGCCTGCAACCAAGGTGCGAAAGATTGTATCGACTGACAAACATTTGCCGTGGCCGCGCAATAGGGCGTCATGCTCTCGACCGTTTGCTTATCTCGGCTCTGCCAATCTAAACCCTTAGTTTTATCGGCGCGGCCGTATTGTTGCAGTAAGGCTGTGCTATCGACTTTATTGATATCGACTTCTACAACTAAGCCCTTAGCTTTACCCAACGCGGTTTCAATTTGGGTGGGTAAAGGATAAAAGTCGGCACGTCCAATATGAATCGAACCCAGCAAATACGCGCTCTTGCCTTGCCATTGCACTTCATAAAATGGTGGTTTATCGGTTTCTGCACCCACCACTTTTGTGCTCAAACCCGCTAACGCCAGAAAACTGATTGATGCAATTAGTCGCCATTGGCTTGTTGCCATATCCTTTGCCCCTTATAATTCCTGCAAATTTTGCAATGAGACGCTGTTATGCCACATACCAAGGTTATAGAGCAACTGAAAGAAAATCTTCAAATCGCCTATCGCCAAGCCATAGACGCCGACGCTAAGTTAGATGAGCTAAAGAAAGCTGGCCATGGAAACTTCACCAGCATATTCACGGCAGAACAAGGTTTTATCGCTTCGAGTAATCGCTTTCTGCCCTATGTGCAAGAGTTGGTCGATGACTTAACTCGCATGGAAGAACATCAAACGCTCGATCCTAAAGAACTCGAAACCTATGTGCGTCAGTTAGGCGCATTACTGCAAACATTGCAGGCCTTTAAGAAGCAAAGCTAAACCGAGATTAGGAGCTGAAACTCACCTTAGATTTCAGCTCTTTCCATAGCATATCTAATCAAGCCCACCAACACAGATAGATAGCACTAAGCTTCCCCAAAACTGTCATCATTTTGTCATTTCTAAGTCATAGACTCCGCTCACATAGACGAAGGGGCTGACGTAATGACAAGTTTAGATCTGGCTAAAGAGCTCGATAAAATAATCTCTAAAGCTGCAATCAGTCCCTTATTTCAGCCAATTTTCAATATATTAGAACATAAAATTCATGGTTTTGAGGCGTTAAGCCGTGGCCCTGAACACAGCCCGTTATACTCCCCAGTCCCGCTATTTCAGACAGCCGAACATCAAGGTAAATTAAGCGAGCTAGAAACCCTTTGTCGCCGTATTTCACTCGAGCAATTTAAGTTGCGTCAGTTTCAAGGCAAGCTGTTTATCAATATCTCGCCCAAGGCATTATTAGATCCTGCCCACCCCAAGGGCATGACCTTACAACTGCTGCAACAACTTGGCATAGCGCCATCACAGGTTGTGATTGAACTTTCAGAGCAATATCCCGCCGATGATATCGATTTACTCAAATCCTGCTTGAATCACTATCGTAGCCAAGGTTTTTTAACAGCGATCGATGACTTAGGTGCAGGTTATTCGGGTCTGAGACTCTGGTCAGAATTGTCACCCGACTATGTCAAAATCGACCGTCACTTTATCCATCAGATTGATTCGACTCCCGTCAAACAGGAATTTGTCCGCTCGATTGTGGAGTTATGCCAAAGTTTAACCTGCAAAGTGATAGCCGAAGGAATTGAAACGCAAGAGGAATTAGCCGTACTCAAACAACTGGGTATCGTCTATTGCCAAGGCTACTTACTCGGCCGTCCAGAAGTACTACCCTGCCGCGCGATGAAAGCGACCTTAGTGCCGAGCAATACTCAAATTCAACCTAGATACAGCGAATCGGCCGAGAGCCTGTGCACGAGTGCCATAACCGTAGTGCCCACGCTTAAACTCAAATTCTTAAGTGACACCTTTATCTCGCAACCTGCATTACAGGCGGTTGTAGTGGTCGATAACCAGTTGCCACTCGGTATTATCAGCCGCGCGACCTTACTTGAACTCTTCAGCACACCCTATGGTCGCGCCTTACATGAAAATCATGCTGTGAGTGAAGTAATGGACCCGCAAGTCATCCAGATTGAGGCCAACGAACCGTTATCCACCGTAAGTCAATTACTGACCTCAGAGAGTGCTAATACGGTAGCGCAACAGTTCATTATCCTTCGCCGTGGTAAACTACTCGGCATAGGCCATACCAAGGATTTGCTACAAAGGATCACAGAGCACAGAATTAAGATGGCGCGCCATGCGAATCCTCTTACAGATTTGCCGGGTAATGTGCCCATTCAAGAGGAATTAAAACGCCTTAAGATCCAAAAGAAACATTTTTATCTAGCCTATTTTGATCTGTGTAACTTTAAGCCCTATAACGATATTTATGGATTTTGCCGTGGCGATGAAGTGATTTGTGAAGTGGCGAATCTGTTACTGAAGTATAAAAGCGACAATTGCTTTGTTGGCCATGTCGGCGGCGATGACTTTGTAATTATCAGCACCTGTGAGCATATGATCAGCCGTTGCCAGCGAATTCTAGCGGATTTTGAAACCCATAAGCATTTGTTTTATAGCGCCGAGCACTGGCTGGCCCAAGAAATGCTCGCCGACGATAGAAAAGGTGAAGCCTGTTACCATCAATTGATCAGTCTGTGTGTAGGCATTTTACCACCCGCACTCACCTTTAACGCCCATGAACATAGTCTATCGACCTTAAGCGCTAGGGCAAAAAAACAGGCAAAATCCGCAAATAACGGATTTTACCTGTTAGAAAATCATCTGATTATCGACACTCAGGCACTAACGGCATAGCTAAACAGCTTTAATACTCAGCATTAGCGACCGATATGGGTCATTAAAGTTGTGGTGCAATCGTCTTCTTTAACCACTCGGTTAACATTTTGGTTTCGTAAATAAAAGGTTTATCATTTAAAGATTGGATCCCACCCATAAACCCCATATCCGACAGTTTTTCATCGCCCGCGATAATCACTTTATCGTTTTCCATGACTTGATAAGAAAAAGTCATACGCGGCGGATAAATGTCTTTGATAATGCGTAAATCATTGGCGGTCGCACCAAATGTTGGACGCATATCACCCGCCAGATCAACATCGGTAATGGTCATTTCAAGCTTTTGATTTGGCTTTAAAATCTTTGCAGCTTCTTTATTGATGTTTTCAGTTAAGGTTTCAAATAAGCGCTTCTCATAACGGGATTGGAGCTCCCCTGATGATTTTATATCGCGATAATCTTTAGGACTTTGCCAAACAATTTTAACCACACCATCTTCGGTGACGGGATCCACAGGCGCTTCATCGGCCGCCCAAGCCGCACTGCAACTTAATACACCTGCGAGTAAAAGGGACTGAATTTTCATGTTTGCCTCCAAGGCCTAGATAACTTTCTGAGAACCACAGTACAAAATCTAACCTGAACTAGAGCTTAACGCAAAACTGATATAAGTACAGCAAATGTGTCGTAAGCTTTTGTATAATTAAGTAAATATTATTTAACCACCACAACCGATACGTATCTTTTTGTATCGAAATTGCACCAAGTAAGTGCATAGTTATCAATTTGTGAACATTTCACGCGCATAACGACAAAAAAAGCGTTATCCTTCCGCTATTGTTTACATTGCCCACTTAATAAAAAATGAAATTCCCTGTTGTACCTGTGTTCATTCTTATCCTGTTTACCTGCGTCGTAAGTGCGATTTGGTTTATCTCCCCGAGTGACAAAAATACTGGCCCTAAAACTTGGTCAGCCTTTATCTACAACCATGGCTATGATTCAGGAAAATATAAAAAAACCGATAACTTTGACAGCTATAATACTTGCCGCGATTTTGCACGCGAACAATCTGCCTTCTACGACAATGTGCCTTGGGAATGTGGATCTATGTGCCAGTTCGATACTCGTAAGCAAGGATTTCAATGCGAAGAAATGAAGAATGAGCACTAACTAACCATTCAGCATAGGTTCAATATTTATACAATAAACTCAGCTCCTCACAGTACAACTCGTTTTCTTTACCGTCTAAGGATGCACGATTTAGAACTAACGTGTTAAACGTAATTTTTAACTTGGAGCTTACCTATGAACCTAAAAACGGCTTATCTATTCAACCCATATTCACGAAAACTCGCTTTATTGGCACTGCTGACAATCGGAACTAGCGTAAGTATTTCAAGCCAAGCTGCGCCATTGACCATCAGCCAGCAACAGGCAGTTAACACTCATTTGAGCAAATTGGCTCAGGCGCAAAATGCGGCTGAACATCAAATGACAGAGCAGCTTAAGCAAGATTTTAGTCAACAATTAACCGCGCAAGAACATGAGTTTATGAGCGACATCTGCCCTAAATACGGCATGACCTTCGATGTCACTACCAACGCTTGCTTACGCTCATAAGGTATTGCCAAGACTAAAATGGAAAACGGGCACTCAGCTCAGGGTATTGCCGCTTTAAATCCTTGGGCTTAGTGCTAAATTTTTTACCCGCGGGCGTCGCCTTGCCCGATGGCATAAAGGGCAGTTCCTCACCGGTTCTATCTTCGTATAATTGCCCTGCGATAAGGTCGTATTCATCTACAAAAGGGTAAGCATAGGCATCTCGCTCTGGCCAAGCGACTAAACGTGCTAGGGTGTCAGGTTGATTAACCACACCTTCGAAAATTTCTTTACCAAGTGAAATCAAAAAACACCTAAACTCGGCAAAAGCATATTCAGAATCACAACCCGTAATAATGTAAGCCGCCCCCCAAACAGACCACAGATAACTACGGCGCATCTGCTGACCAAAGATTTTATCGAAAGCTTTTAACTCTTCATTACTCAATTCGGCAAGTTTCTGCTTCAGTGCTTGAGTCAAAGACTCCTGTGATTGCGCCGCTTCCGTTCGCGTGACTAAACCCCAAAACTCAACTTCTGTCATAAACGTCACCTATTAAAGCCTCTAGCAAAAAGGCATATTCTACACGATATTACGGTTATACTGGACTCGGATTAGGGCATTTCCTACACTTGCTCATCTTCTTTGCTACTGGTGTGCACTTCAATCTATGCCTAAACGTCTTATACTACTGATCACGTTATATTGCCTCTTCAGCATTGCTGCACTTTGGCGTACTGTGATGACTCAATCCCTTGATGTATTCACCCTAGGTGTCCTCCCCGTGCTCGTTGGCATACTCATACGGGCGCCGTGGTCTAGCTTAGTGTTGAAAATTTATATTGGCATGCAAACCTTAGGATTCTCGGCACTGGGGATTACAGCAATTATTGCCTATCGCATTACCCCTGAGGATGTAAAAGTGGTTGTTTCTGGCCACAACATTCCTATGTTGCCACTCACAGTGAGCATTATTGTTATTTTACTCGTGCAGTATTGGATCGCATTTTCTAAGGTCACGAGACACTATTTGGCCCGCCAAACTCAGTAATGGACTTTGTTGCTAAGCTGTTATCAATAGCGTAGCTTAGCGACCCAGTAAAATACTTACGACTCTTAACTTGAAGTAGACTATGAGCCATTTATCGCCCAGCGAACTTTCCATTCTTTTAGTAGAACCTTCAGAGACACAGCGTCGAATTATTATTCAGCGCTTACAACAAGAAGGCATTCTCAGCATTCAAACCGCAGAAAACATAGAAGCGGCTAAAGATATTATTGCTCGCCATAAACCTGACCTTATTGCGAGCGCCATGCATTTCGATGATGGCACTGCCATCGATCTCTTGGGCTACTTAAGGGCCAACGCTGACTGCAAAGATATCCAATTTATGCTGGTCTCGAGTGAGTGCCGCCGTGAACAACTTGAAATATTCCGCCAATCGGGTGTAGTAGCGATTCTACCTAAACCCTTCAGTGCCGACCATTTAGGTACAGCATTGAATGCCACGATTGATTTACTCAGCCACGATGAACTCGACCTCAGTAATTTCGATGTACAAGATGTGCGTGTATTAGTGGTCGATGATAGCCGTATGGCAAGAAACGTCATTAAACGTACGATTGGTAACTTAGGGATGAAGCTGATTACCGAGGCCGAGGATGGCGCGCAAGCCATAGCGTTAATGAAACACAATATGTTCGACTTAGTGATCACTGATTACAATATGCCGAGTGTAGATGGGCTAGCTTTGACACAATTTATCCGCAATGAAAGCCAACAATCGCACATTCCCATCTTGATGGTGTCTTCCGAAGCCAACGATACCCACCTCAGCAATGTGTCCCAAGCGGGTGTAAATGCCTTATGTGACAAACCCTTTGAACCCAAACTTGTTAAAAAATTACTCTATCAACTGTTAGAAGAATAAAACCAGAATAAAACTTAAGTCACGAACTGAGTAAATATTCTGCGCTTTACTGAACATCCTGCTGCACGCTAGACGCAAAAGGCTTTCCAAGTGTTAAACCTTATGGCATGTTAGGCACGCTTATTTCAAATAAATCTACGGAAAGAAGAGACAATAAAAATGAACAAAACTGAACTAATCGCCAAAATTGCAGAAAATGCCGATCTAACGAAAGTAGAAGCAGCACGCGCATTGAAGTCTTTTGAAGCAGCTATTACCGAATCAATGAAAAATGGTGACAAAATCTCCATCGTAGGTTTCGGTTCTTTTGAAACAGCGACTCGTGCCGCTCGCACTGGCCGTAACCCACAAACTGGTAAAGAAATTCAAATTGCTGAAGCGACAGTGCCTAAGTTTAAAGCGGGTAAAACCCTACGTGACAGCGTAAACTAAGTTATAAAATTCAATACAACGCCTCCATTGTGAGGCGTTTTTTTTGCCCAATCCCAGTGAAGCACTGAATATTTTTTGCACAACAAAAGTGCGCCTCTGCCCCACAAACTGGCAAATAAAAACATTTCATTAACATTGCAAGCTCTAATCCTTTGTTTTACATGGCATTGTAATAGTGGCATGTGATTAGCAAATCCTTCCTTAGAAAAAACCAAGATGCACTAATGAACACAGCTGACTTTGAGTGTGCCAATGGTGAATCGATAAATAAGTCAATCGAGGGGATGAGCATGAAGAAATCACTGTACAGCGTTTTGGCCTTATCGACGGGAATGTTACTGGCAGGCAACGCCTTTGCAGCCGTATCAGGCAACATTGGCGGTACCTCTAATTACCTATGGCGCGGTGCGACCCAAACTAAAGATGCAGTCGCAATCCAAGGTGGCCTTGACTACAGCCACGATTCTGGATTTTATGCGGGAACTTGGGCATCGAATGTGGATTTTGGTGATGATACTAGCTACGAGCTTGATCTATATGCAGGTTATGGCGGCAGTATTACCGAAGACATCAGCTACGACTTTGGCTATCTCTACTACGCCTATCCAGACGCACCGGGCAGTATTGATTTTGGTGAGCTCCATGCTGCTGTCACGTGGAAATGGCTCGAACTGGCTTACTCCCAAGTCATCAATGCCGGTGACGATCTGGCCGCCGATCCTTTAGATAATAAAGATCTCAGTTATCTTGCCGCGACGGTATCCGTTCCTCTCACTGAAAAGCTCAGTTTATCAGTGCACTATGGTTACTCAAACGGTGATGTCGTCCAATCTTGGTTTGGCGAAGATAATTATGCCGACTATAACGTGACTCTCAGCGCAGATACCAGCATAGGCACAGTGTCATTTATGGTCTCAGATACCGATCTCACCGATGATGATGCCAAACTAGTACTCGGATATTCCTACAGTTTTGATCTATAAGCTCTAAACATAAAAAACGCCACCTTAAAAAGTGGCGTCGTTTTATCACCATCACCTACTAGGCAATAATTGACCGGTTTGTTTTACGGGCCGCAACCATTTTCTCAATATATTCAACAATAGGCTCAGTCACTGAAATCCCTGTTGTTTGCTCAATCCCTTCAATGCCTGGCGCCGAATTAACCTCAAGGATCAGTGGGCCACGGTTAGAACGTAAAATATCTACTCCCGCGACAACCAATCCCATCGCCTTCACAGCGGCAATAGCCATTTTACGCTCAACAGAGGTGATTTTTACCACCTCACCACAACCCCCTAAATGCAGATTAGAGCGGAAATCGCCCTCGGGACCTTGACGCTTCATCGAAGCAACCACCTTGTCACCGACAACAAAACAACGAATATCACTACCATTGGATTCTTTAATGTATTCCTGCACTAAGATATTCGCTTTGAGCCCCAAGAATGCTTCAATCACGCTCTCAGCAGCCGTTTTAGTTTCAGCGAGTACGACACCAATCCCTTGAGTGCCTTCGAGTAATTTAATCACTAACGGAGCGCCGCCAACCATATTGATGAGATCTGGGATATCATTTGGCTTATTGGCAAAACCCGTCACTGGCATGCCAATCCCTTTGCGGGAAAGTAGTTGCAGTGCTCGCAATTTGTCCCGCGAACGCGCAATAGAGATTGAATCATTCGCGGCATATACACCCATCATTTCAAACTGACGTACAACGGCACAACCATAAAAAGTCACGCTAGCATGAATACGCGGAATGATGGCATCAAACCCAACTAATTCAGTACCTTCATAATGAATGCTAGGTTTAATAGAATTAATATTCATGTAGCAATTCAGCGTATTGATCACGACCGCTTCATGTCCACGACTTTGGCAAGCCGCGACTAAGCGTTGTGTTGAATACAACTGGGGGAATTGGGATAAAATACCTATTTTCATTGCTGAGTGACCAACTTAAGCATGAGTGAATAAACCGTTCTGCGGCACCAAAAGCACAGCGACAGAAAAAGGGGCTGATATTTGTCTATTGCTCAGTGTAAAGCAAGAAAATATTCCTCACCAGACGAAATCATTATGCTAATGAAATACTTCAAGACCTATCACATTCGGAACTCGTTTAAATTAACAGCGGCAGAATATACTTAGCCTCAAACTCCGTTGCATCTAAGGGACGAGAAAACAAATAACCTTGTAATACAGTACAATGGCGAGAAGTACAAAACTCAGCCTGCTCAATTGTTTCAACGCCCTCAGCTACTGATATGACATTAAACCCATGGGCGAAGTTAAGTAATGCAGCGAGCAAACGAGTGTCTTTATCATCCTTATCATAGGAAGCGACAAAGCTTTTATCGATTTTCAGCACGCTAATGGGAAACAATTTGATATGTTCTAAGGACGAAAAACCCGTCCCAAAATCATCAAGGGCAAAACGCACCCCTAACTCGGCAATTCTATCGAGCATTTTGGCATGTTCATGGGGATCTTCAATAAGGCAATTTTCAGTAATTTCAAGCTCTAATGCTACAGCAGGAAGTCCTGTCTTAGTCAGCGTACTCGCTATTTTATCAAACAGGTTCTCATTTCCAATTTGCGATGCAGACAGGTTAACGGCAATGGTAAATTCTCTCCCTATTGGCTGTAATTGGGTTAACCAAACCTGTGCCTGAGTGCAGGCTTGTTCAAGCACCCAATCATCAATGTCCTCCATTAATCCAATTTCTTCGGCTATGGGTAAAAATTGATCTGGGGTGATAATGCCGTCTACAGGATGCTGCCATCGGATAAGGGCTTCCATCCCCACCAGCTGATGGGTTTTCGCATTCACTTGCGCTTGATAATGAACCTTAAATTCATTTCTTTTTAAGGCAGTACGCAAACTCGACTCGATATGATTACGGTAACGCACCTCTTTATCTAAAGCTTCTGAGTAAAACTGAATCTGGTTTCGGCCCATTTTTTTAGCGCGATACATAGCGATATCGGCACATTTCATCAGCTCAGAACTATTCGAAGCCGCTTCATTATAAAAAGCCACGCCGATACTGGCACCAATAAGCACATCGTTATCACCGAGACAAAACACGTCCTCAAACACTTTTAACAATCGATTAGCCACAATCATAGGGAAATATTTATAATCATTATCAGTGACTAGCACGACAAATTCGTCCCCACCTAAACGGGCAATAATGTCGCCATCTCTTAGTACTTCACTTAATCGAGCGGCTACTTTAACTAAAAGAATATCCCCCGTCTGATGGCCTAGAGTGTCATTGATCGCTTTAAAATCATCTAAATCGAGTAAGATAACGGCTAAATAGTCGTGACAACGTTTGGCCCTTGCTATCGCTCGATTAAGACAAAGTTCAAAACCATAGCGATTAACCAGCTTAGTCAACGAATCGTGTTCAGCTAGCTCTTTTAGTTTTTGGTGACTATTACGTAACGCCAACGCCATTGAAGATCTTTGTTTCGCATAACGAATTGCACGAGTTAGTATCCGCGAGTTGACCTCATCTTTAAGCAAGAAGTCCTGTGCCCCTAGTTCAATACAGCGCTGAGCCAGTTTCTCATCTTCATAGCGACTCAGCATAACGACTACGGTCTGGTCTTGCGTCATGGCATTGAGCTTGATCAACACTTCTAAGCCATTAGCATCGGGTAATAAATAATCCAATAGAATACCGTCAAAATGACGTTCTAATGCGAGATTTAAACCATCAAATGCACAATTTGCTTCGACCACATTAAAAGTCAACTTTGACTGTCTGAGTGCTCGGATGATCGCAGTTCTATCCACTTCATCATCATCGATCAGTAGTAAATCCATATACTCACCTTATGCGGATGGGAGCTCCACTATTCGCCAATAACCTTCAAGCATATTAAAAATATTGTTAAAACCGTCTTTCATATCAGTTTTAACCATGTAACCAGCCACATGATGGCTATAGGCTTTCATCCTATCTTCATCGGTACTCGACGTGGTGAGCATAAAAACGACAGACGAAGAAAGAGAAGGATCTGAACGTATTCGCTCAAGGAACTCAAACCCATTCATTCTTGGCATATTAAGATCGAGCAAAATAAGATACGGACCTTTGATCGTGTCTAAACTCGTTAGAATAGTTAATGCTTCAATCCCATCCCGAGCACGCACTAAGGGATTGAGTAACCTCAATTGTCTCATCGCCCGCTGCACGGCCATGTAATCCACGTCATCATCATCAACCAATAAAATGGTGACCTGTTGATAGTGATTTGCTGCGCTCATAGAAGCTCCTTTTTCACTATTTTCTTAGGCCAACTAAAGCAAAAACAACAACCTCGGCCCTGCGATTTGAGCTGAATCTCTCCACCTAAACTTTCAACCGTTTTCCTCACAAGTGATAAGCCTAAACCACTGCCTTCAACTTCATCCCTTGGTTTAAGTGTTTGAAACATCTCGAAGACTTTTTCATGATATGAGCTTGATATCCCCGGACCATCATCTATCACACTGAATCGATACTGCTGATCAACCGCCTCACATGAAACCGTAATCACACCTGTACCTAAGTCATGATGTTTTATGGCGTTACTGATTAAATTTCGTATAACTAATTCCAACAATGGTCTTACGGTATAAAAATTCGGAAATTCACCTTTTAGGACTAATTCAAATCCCTGTGGCGGCGCGACGAGCGCAAACATGTCTTCAACCAGTTGCCGACTTTTCACTTCAGTGGTTTCGGTATCGACACGACCAATCCGAGAAAACATCAATAGTCCATCGAGTAATAATACCATTCGATGAATACGACTTTGGATAAGCCCTAGGTATTTCTGTACATTTTCATTGGTGTTATCGACTAAATCCTCAGATAACCAAGAGGTTAGCTGCTCGATACCACGTAAGGGGGATTTCAAATCATGGGAAGCAATATAGGCGAACCTGTCTAATTCTTGATTGATACGCTCAAGCTCAAGCATATGTTCTGCACGCTGAACTTCAATACGTTTACGTTCAGAGACATTGTTAATTGTCGCGAGAATAGAAATGCCATTACTAAAATGAATAGGCGTCAACCCCACTTCAATTGCGAGTCGACTGCCATCTTTACAACAGCCAAACAGGTCATCCCGCATCGACATATTTTTCGCAATAGGCTGCACTAAATAGTTACTCATGTGCTGCTGATGAGCATCCCTTAGGGTTTCGGGCAATAACATATTGATGGAACGACCGAGTAACTCGTCTCTGGTATAACCGAACAAACGTTCAGCATGGGTATTCACTAAAGTAATAAATCCAGATTTATCCACCATAAATAGCGCACTTGGAGAGGCTTCAATTACTAATCTAAAGCGTTTTTCGTTAGCAATTAACTCTGAAGTCAGTAAAGACTCCTTATATCGATTACGCGCCATAATTAACACTGAGTAAAACAATGCCAAAATAAAACCACAACCGATAAATTGGAGCCACATACCTTGGGTCTGTTCCGCTCTCGAGATAAAACGCGATTGTGATGAAATGTCTAAACGCCACAACTGCCCTCCAACTAAGTCAGTCTGCGAGTGATAAAACACATCCTGCTCATTCGGGGCCACTTTGCTGCTGGTAAACATTAAACTGTCAGCGCTTGCCTGCGGACTTTCATAAATGGCAAGTTTCAAGCCTGAGAATCGCTCCCCCATAATCCCTTGCATGAGGTCATCCATCCTAAACGCTGCATACACAAGTCCAAACACGTGCTGTTTACGCTCAGCCTCTGTTGTTGTGGTGCCTTGATAAAGCGGTAAATACATTAAAAAGCCCGCTTTCGCATCATCAGAAGTATCTTGAACTAATACGACTTTGCCAGAAACTGTCGGCAGTCCAGTGGTAATAGCGCGAGTGATGGCTTTATATCGATTAGACTCGGAGCACATGTCATAACCCAAGGCTCTTTGATTACGCCAATCAAAGGGTTCTAAGTACACAATCACGCAATACTGATCACGCGTTCCTTCTGGGTAAACTTTATAGTCTTTAAAACCTTCAGCTTGAACTTGTTGGATGTGCGCACTTAATGCTTCAGGTTGAAGTAACTGAGCATAGCCAAAACCTTGAAAACCTGGGTAATACTCAGATAAATGAGCATTGATGACATAAGTTTGCCATTCCTGACGTGTCACATTACTCGAGGATAATAATAAGCCAACGCCACCACGTAAGACTTGCTCATAGGCAAGCATTCTGCGATTCACGGCTTCTGTTAATTCTTGAACGCTATTTTCGAAACGCTCTTCACCTCTATCCCTAAGATATTGCTCAAGCACATACCAAGAGATCCCCATGAAAAGTAAGGCAGCCACTATCATTAGCCAGCTAGAGCTCAGCACGCTAAAGTAGATATTATTAGATGGGGGGAGTGATTTAGAAAACTGATCCTTGTCCATGTAAGCCAATTCCCTAGCAAACGATTAACAACAAACACAGGTACAAGTGTTGTTGTAATTATGACTAAATTCAAGTTTATCCTACTATTTAACTCGGAATTAACGCGAATATATCTATGACTATACCGTGCTCTTAATCACAAAATAAGCAAAAACTAAATTAATCAAATATTCAATTGCAGTCTAGTGCCTACGCCAAACAGCAGTAAGCTGAATCATCCGACTCACGGGAAGAATTTTTCACCCTAACTCACAAAATTATTTGCTTTTCTACCATACTCTTTTTAGTTAGAAAGTCGTTAGGAACAACAAGAGGAATTCGTTATGGCTCATATTACTGAAGTCGTGCCCAACGATACTGAACTTGAGGCAATGACCACACCAAGAAACAGCAAAGCCGCCGAGGCAATGCAGCATAGACGCGAAGTCAAAAAGCGTTTAGAAGACTACCTCGAGCGGGCGGAGTTAAAACGTGCATTAGGAGATGACGATTTTTTCTAGCCAATTCTATCTCGCTATCTAGTGGTCAAAATGATGGGATGATGATCTCAGTCGGTGATCATTTGTTTCGAACTCACTGAGTTTTGGCCCACTAAAATCGAATATCTCACCCAGTCAATAATGCTGGGTGTTACTCTGCTTTAGCTCACTAACCTCCAGATTTAATATCGCGTCATCACGGTCATTTTTACCACTCTTGTCAGCTTGAGTTTTGATTAACAAGCATTCAGCCTTAGCACACTCAAATAACTCATCGCTGTCATGTTTTGCTCCAATCAATCTATTTCTATATCAAGAACAAAGCAGCTTGAATGCCATATCAATAAAATATTATTAAACAGATGGTTACTTATTTATGTCCCATAGACATAGCGCTAGAATTGTAACAAGTACACCAAAATGATTCACAAAATCGATAACAGCTAATTTATTTAATCGGTATATTTCCTCCGCTAGCCTGCGAATCAATATGAATAAATGAGGTTTAAGGCTATGATTAGCCACATCTCTCTCGCTGAAATTACCTGCAGGATATACGGGAATGTCTGAGTCGTTAGCCCAATATCAACAAGATCTACGCCGTTTTTCCGATGAATTAATTCGCATTCAAACGCCAATAAAAATCTTAGATGCCATTAAATGGCCGCGGGAAATGGAGGAACGTTTTCTCTCCAATAAGGGCACGGTACTTCCGGCTATCAAGCAAGAGTTCTATCAAAACATTGCTTTACCTTTTGATCCTGTTAAAACCCAAGCTGAGCTAGCCTCCCTAAAGCAGGACATCCATAGACGTTTGGGTAAACGAGACAAACTCGGCAAAATATTAGTGGCAAACGTCGATCAGTATCGCCTTGTCATCGATATGTTGGGGAACAGAGGCACGCCAACCTTTGGTAAGCTCAGCCAAGAATTGTACGGCAGTGCTAGCCATAAACTGCATGGCGATCGCCATACCTTGCGCCAGTTAGGTGATAAACTCAGCTACATTTTCTCGTTGCCCGCGGCGAGGCACATGAATAAACATCACCCTAAAATTATTAGCGCGCCAGAAGCGGTTAACGTGCTCAGCCAACGTTTAGAAAAATACTTCCATAGCGATGATATGCGTGTACGCCTTAGTGACGGTATCGTCTCTGACGCTGCAGTCGGTGGCGATACCGTTAAGCTCAATAGCAAAGCAATGTTCAGCGAATCGGATCTTAATGTATATGAAGTTCACGAAGGTTGGGTGCATGTCGGCACGACGCTAAACGGCCGAGCTCAACCCCACGCCACTTGGCTCAGTGTCGGTTCTCCCCGCGTAGCAGCAACCCAAGAAGGTCTAGCCGTTTTACTGGAAATGCTGACGCTAAGTTCAAATCCGGGGCGAGCTCGGCGAATTAGTGACCGTGTTGCAGCGGTCGATATGGCTGAAAATGGTGCTGACTTTATAGAGGTATTCAATTATTTCAGAGGATTGAATCTAAGTGCGACAGACAGTTACCGTGTCACCCAAAGGGTTTTCCGTGGTGGTATGGTGGAAGGCGGCAGTTTCTTCACTAAGGATATTTCCTATGTGCGTGGCTATGTGGAAAACATTAACTTTATCCGCAGCGCCATCACCTCAGGCCTTCCTGAACTCATCCCTATGCTATTCCTCGGTAAATTGGCGATTGAAGATATCCCCGTGTTATACCAAGCTTGCCAAGAGGGCATTCTGACTACGCCTAAATATCTACCGCCCATGTTTGATAACTTTAGTGGTCTTTATGCTTGGTTTGGTTTTGCATCAGGTTTAGCAGGAATCGATTTGAAAGGTGTACAGCGCCATTTCACACGCTTATTTAAAGACGTACCGAATGTCGTCCCGACCTTTGAGTTACTCGATGATACTGAATTTGACAACAACTCGGACTAATACAGTAACCTGATTGATTTAAAATAAAAAAGCTCACAACTATGTGAGCTTTTTTATAAAACTAAACGCTAATCTTCGATAGAAAAACCTTCACCATTACATTCAAAATACAACTCATCGCGAGCTCGCTTTGCCACACGTGTAGAAGATAATGGCATTTCCACCCAACTTTTGAACTTGCACTTTCAAATCTTTTAAGGCTTCCACACTAACTGCGGCAGTGCATTTAAATCCAATCGGTCACCTTGGGTCGCGATTGCTATAGCCTTTGGTTTAGTCTGAGGATCTTGGTTAATCACATCGACTAATCCATGCTGCGCCTCGGGTTCTCCATGGACTAAAATTAACGGCGGCTGGCCTTCAAAATGGTGATACCAACGTAATAACTCTGCTTGATCCGCATGGGCTGAAAGTCCACCCACTGTGTGTAACTTAGCCGCGACTTTAATGCTGTTACCATGAATAGACAGTTCCTCAGCGCCATCGACGAGGGCACGCCCCGGTGTTCCAAGCGCTTGATAACCACAAATAATCACATCACATTCTGGGCGCCATAAATTATGCTCTAAGTGGCTACGAATACGTCCACCGTTACACATGCCGCTCCCTGCGATAATGATCAATCCCTTATGCACATCGTTCAGCGCTATCGACTCTTCGGTCGTTTGGATAAATTCGACATTCGACAACAGCGGATGCTGCCCAGGATGTTGGCGGGTAAAGCGTTTAAAGTCCTCATCCATCAGCGGATAATTATTAACGTAGACGCGTGTCGCCTCAATTGCCATCGGGCTGTCTAGGCAGATTTTCCAACGGCCGAGATCCCATTCTTTAGCATATAAATGAAATAGATATAATAACTCCTGTGCTCGTCCAACCGAAAAAGCGGGGAGCAATATATTGCCTTGGCTCTCGTTGACTGTCTTAGCAAAAATGGCTTTCAACTCGGCTAAGGTATCCGTCCAACTGCGGTGAAAACGATTGCCATAGGTGCTTTCCATTAAGACTAAATCTGCCGAATCCACTAAGGTAGGATTACGTAAAATCGGCATACCTGCACGGCCAAGATCGCCACTGAAGACGATTTTCTTCTGTGATTTGCCCTCACCTAACCACAACTCGACTAAGGCGGAGCCTAAAATATGCCCTGCATCTGAGAGGCAAATATCCACATGGGGAATAACCCGAGTCACTTGACCGTATTCCAATGGTACAAATTGAGTTATCGCGAGTTCAGCATCTTCAACGGTGAATAGCGGTTCTAGGGGTTCAAGATCATGTTTAGCACGCTTTTTATTGACTCTTTCGGTATCGCGGGTCTGCAGCATAGCCGCATCTTTGAGCATGATGGCGCACAGCTCTGCCGTGGCTTTATGGGTGTAGATAGGCCCATCAAAACCCGCTTTGACTAAGAGTGGTAAACGCCCAGAATGATCGATATGGGCATGGCTAAGCACGACAGCAGAAATAGACTCAGGATCAAATGCGAAGGGATCATGATTACGCAACTCATCAGATTTACCGCCTTGGATCAAACCACAGTCGAGCAATAAGTGTTCATGATCAACCGAGAGTAAATGACACGAACCCGTCACTTCCTCTGTCGCCCCTAAAAACTGCAATGTCATTCGCATGGTGTCCCTCCAAGGTGTTTATCTCATATAAAGATAGACTATGCCCTTATTCCTAAAACAAAAAGGATTAATTAGTCACGTGCGAGCAATGTCAACTTTAGCTGTAATGCTTAGTCATCAATAACCTAACAATGGGTACAACTGACCTTGACGTACCGTTTTGCCAGCGTTAGCAATAGTGCCATCGCGCAGCCATTGTTCGAGCAAAATCTGCAAAGGCTGTTTGACCTCTGCGGCCGTCATTCCAGCGCTAATACTTGGGCTATAGAGTAATTTAAGCAAAATGAAATCGAGCCCAGTGAGTAAGTCCTGCGGGGTTTTGTCGTTAAAGATGGAGGGAAATACTTTCTCTGAATCATTGGGTAAACCAAGCACTTGGGTTATCTCTTCCACTACGCAAGCCACTAACTTACCGTGCATTTTGGCTTGATCTACAGGAATAATAATCCAAGCACGTTCAATCTCTTGCCGTGAATTGAGAGCAAACTTTGCCATACACACAGAACCATGGACATTTTTCGCCGAGCTCGGTCCCATTAAGCGCATCACCTCACCTGCCCATAGGGATTGACGGGTAAACACTAAGTGCAGATTCGCCTCAGAGAGCGTATCCACCCGTTGAATATCGAGGCCGGTGATCTGGCCTAAGTGTGTTAAGTGCATCAACACTAATTGAGTGTGCAGCGCCTTATCACCCACTTGATGCTCAATAAACACTCGTACCGGTATGCGCCACTTACGCACGCTATGTTTAGTAAGGTCATACTCATTTTTTAGGGCGACTTCACTAAATGCTTGGGTGATATAAGCGGAGTTTTTCCAATCCGTAGCGGGCGTTAATACTTGGGTTAATCCGGGAGATGTTTGAGCAGCAAATAAAGGTAAAGCTAATAAACTTAGCGTTAGAAAAAGCCCTAAACGAAACAGACGTGCAGTAAAAAATAACCAACTGTAGAAACGTGTTAATACCCTAAGCCACTTTTGCATTGGCACTCATCCCGCAACTTGACGAGGTCACTGAATCAAAATCATAGCAGTGATACTGATAAAAGAAGTCGAAATCTGCAAACAATCTCCTACGACATAGACTTAATAAACTCGCCCAGATAATGCAATGCCGACTAAACCGTTGCCAATAAAACCCCATAATAAAATTACTACACAAAGCATCAATGCATTGTTTTTAAAAACATTATATTTAATATCATTAATCGTATACTGATGATATTACACCACCATTGCCAAGGATTCAGGATGACAATGGTGTGCATTTTTAGCTTAAGCGCTTTCTAACCTAATATAAGCCTGTATTTACAACAGCTAGTCCCTTAACCACCCCTCAACTTCATCGCGCGTCGGTACTGAGCCGCTATGTATGAGCTCACCATCGATCACTACCGCAGGGGTTTTCATCACTTTAAATTTCAATAGGCTTTGAGGATCTGTGTCCTTTTTTACAATCACATCCACACCCATTTCTTCTGATATGTCCGCAATCATCTCAGCGGTTTTGCTACATTTAGCGCAACCACTGCCTAATACTTTGACTTGTTTCATGTTACTTCCTTAACGAACTGTGCTGCAAAATTAAAAATTTCAACCTACTGTCATACTCGCAGCCACATATAGCAAGGTAAATTTCCAGCCAAGCAAACTCATAGACAAGAGTATGGCAACATCTATAGCTCAATTCAGGCCACAATAAGATAACTGCATTATTAGTTGCATTACATTGATTGCTATTAATTTCTATATATAAATATAAACAAATATTTATAAACCATCTGTTATAAACACTACCAAAAAACTAAAAAAGTACAGCCTATTTTTTCATAAAATCTCAATACTCTAGTTAATTTCACGACTCAAAAAAATAATCTTGATAACACAATAAATATTAATACAACCTAAATTAGATGTTTGGTGAATATAGCTAAAACAGTCAATATTTTACTTTATTATTATTTAGGTATTTCCCCGTCATCATTTATCCACACATCTCGTGACTCATATCACTTATTACAACATTTAAGATTGATCCTACATCACTAAACACTAGTATCTGCTATGTTGCGACTGCAATACGATTTATCAACATATTATAACAATACGGAAACCTCCCTATGACCTGGACCCAAACATACACGCCACTCGGTAGCTTGTGGCTAACCGCAATGGTTGCTTTACTGCCTATTGTGTTTTTCTTCCTAGCCTTAACTGTGTTAAAAATTAAAGGCTATATCGCTGGGGCATTAACCTTATTAATAGCCTTAGCAGTCGCGATACTCGCCTACAAAATGCCTATTAGTATCGCGCTTGCTTCTGCTATATATGGTTTTAGTTATGGGCTATGGCCAATTGCTTGGATTATTATTACCGCAGTATTTTTATATAAAATCACCGTTAAAACAGGTCAATTTGAGGTTATTCGCTCGTCAGTCATCTCAGTCACGGAAGATCAACGATTACAAATGCTATTGGTTGGCTTTTCATTTGGAGCCTTCCTCGAAGGTGCTGCTGGTTTTGGTGCACCTGTTGCTATTACAGCTGCGTTACTTGTCGGGCTTGGATTCAATCCATTGTATGCAGCAGGACTTTGCTTAATCGCAAACACGGCACCCGTCGCCTTTGGAGCTATGGGTATCCCAATTATCGTAGCAGGTCAGGTTTCATCACTAGACCCATTCCATATTGGACAACTCGCTGGCCGTCAGTTGCCAATATTATCGATTATTGTCCCCTTCTGGCTCATCGCAATGATGGATGGCATCAGGGGAATACGTCAAACTTGGCCCGCAACATTAGTAGCAGGCGTTTCATTTGCGATCACCCAATTTTTAACCTCAAACTTTATCGGCCCCGAATTACCCGATATTACTTCGGCGTTAGTCAGTCTAATTTGTTTAACGTTATTTTTAAAAGTCTGGCAACCAAAAGAAATATTCACTTTCTCAGGCATGAAACAAAGAGTTACTACCCCTAAATCTACTTTTTCTAATAGCCAGATATTTAAAGCATGGTCTCCCTTTATTATTCTCACAGCGATTGTAACCCTGTGGAGTCTTAAAGATGTACAACTGGCATTAAGTTTTGCCACTATCAGTATTGAAGTACCTTACTTACATAATCTCGTTATCAAAAGTGCACCTATTGTCGCTAAGGAAACCCCTTATGCAGCAATATATAAACTTAATTTATTAGGCGCTGTTGGAACAGCAATTTTAATCGCAGCAATGATCTCAATTGTGGTCCTTAAAATGTCAGTAAGTAATGCACTGACATCCTTTAAAGACACTTTAATTGAATTAAAATTCCCGATATTGTCAATTGGATTAGTATTAGCATTTGCCTTTGTCGCAAACTATTCAGGTCTATCTTCAACCTTAGCACTCGTGCTCGCAGGCACTGGCGTAGCATTCCCCTTCTTTTCGCCATTCTTAGGTTGGTTAGGTGTGTTTTTAACAGGTTCAGACACCTCATCAAATGCCCTATTTGGTGCGCTGCAAGCCAATACAGCAAACCAAATAGGTGTAACACCGGAGTTATTAGTCGCCGCAAACACTACGGGAGGAGTAACGGGCAAAATGATTTCGCCACAATCTATTGCCGTTGCTTGCGCTGCAACGGGATTGGCGGGTAAAGAATCAGATCTTTTCCGCTTTACGCTAAAGCACAGTCTATTTTTCTGTACTTTCATTGGCGTGATCACAGTACTCCAAGCATACGTAGTCCCTTGGACATTAGTGTTTTTCACTAAATAAAACGATATCTAAGATATATTAAAAGCCGAGTGATAAACCACTCGGCTTTTTAGATTGGAATGGATATAAAACTCACTCTGCGATGAAGTTAAAATGGGTTCAATTAAGCAAAGTAGCAAGGCAGCTTTATTAATCCCAGTGAAGTCAAACAATCAAAGTCCAGCTTGTCATTCTTGTCGTAGATAAATACCAGGTACATTGATGACAAATGCAACTTAAGCCAGCAATTTCGCCTTATCCTTACCTAATACGCCTTTTAGCACTAAAGAGTTAAAGTGCAATGGTTCCAGCTGCGGCCATTAGTCACTTGCAGTATCAATGAGATCCATTCGGATAGAGATCTAAATACTGGCTCGATAGCATTAATCAACACTGCAAGCTCCTAATCGTTTATCTCATGGCTAAACAATCACTTGATGATAGGTTTCCACATGGTATGACTCGACTAATTCGGGCATCACTTGGTGGAAATAGTGTTGAATTGCATCTTTAGCGCAGTGCTCATCAAAGGCGGCAATATCGACAAACTTCTCTACAAACGTCACGCGACGTGGTTCATCACGGCTCACATTGAGTTCGTAACGAATACAACCCGCTTCGCGGCGCGTATCAGGAATAAGGCTCGCGAGCGCAGCGATTAGCGCTTCGGTTTTGCCCTCTTTAGCCAGAAAACTCGCCACGCAGGCAATTTGTTGTTGATTGATTCTATAGTCCGTTGAAGTCGACATCTCAGTTCCTTATTGGCTTAATGTTGAATGTTTATGTGCCAAGCTTTTGTTGATCGCTTATGTTGATAATTGATGTAGATAACTCATATTGATAGCCGCTTATGCTGATTGGTAGCGCATATCTAAATGGGGAATACCATCTTCTAAATACATCTCAGAGCAGGCGACAAAGCCGAGTTTTTGATAGAAAGCTTTGAGGTAATCTTGAGCACCGATTTGGATCCCCGCATCGGGCCAAGTCGTCAGTGCCGATTCAATGGCGTGCTGCATTAAAGGCATGGCTAGCCCTTTGCCTCGTCCCGCTGGCGATACCACCACACGACCGATACTCGCCTCTGGATAACTCAATCCCGGCGGCAAAATACGCGCGTAGGCAAGCAGTTCCCCGTCTGGCGATAAACCGATCAAATGCTGGGTTTCTGGATGCCTATCCTTATCGTCAAGCTCTGGATACGCACAGGCCTGCTCTACCACAAACACATCGACTCTTAGCTTCAATATGTCGTATAGCCTATTGGCATTTAATTGATTGAATGTAAGATTTTGCCACTGCAAACGATATCCCTCTGCAAATCATCGAAAAAGAGCTTTGAGTCTACCACAGCATAAAGACCATAAAAAAGCGCCTTAATCCGTGAGGACTAAGGCGCAAAGCTGTTGCGCAAACCAATAGATCTGGGGAAATCTATGGCGACAACAGGATAACGAAAAACGTTATTACTCGACCATGGCATCGTGGGCCACTGGCCCTGTCGGTTTACGGATCAGCAGCACAGCGAATACGGCGATGAGTAGCAGAGCGCCCATGATGTAAAACACATCGTTATAGGCCTGAATATAGGCTTGCTGACTCATGGTTTTGCCCAGCAAAGCTTTCGCCTGCGCGGCGGCGGTATAGGGATCTGAACCTCCCGCCTGCAACATACTTGCGCTTTGGGTTAAATAATCCTGTGCTTGTGTGCTCACTGCGGGTAAAGATTCCTTAATATGAGCCAAATGCCCGCGCGACAAAGTGTCAGTCAGGGTCGCCACCAGCGCGATACCAAAAGCACCACCTAAGTTACGCATCACGTTTAATACCGTCGATGCCGAGGCATTTTCATGGGGTTTTAAATGCATGGTCGCAAGCATTCCAATTGGCACCAGAATAAAAGGCTGACCTAATGCCCGCACTACTTGCGAGGCGATCATCTGCGGTCCGGCATAATCTGCGGTCATCTGGCTATTCATGTAATAGCTAATAGCGAACATTAAAAAGCCAAAGGCAGCGAGATAACGACTATCGAAGCGCTCCATCAGTTTCGGCACTAAGGGCAAGACCAATAGCTGCGGAAATCCCATCCACATAATCACACCACCAATTTCTAACGGTGTGTAATCATGGACTTGTGATAGGTAAAGCGGGATCAAATAAATAGCACCGAATAATGCCATGCCCAGTAAAAAATACGCCACGGTAGAGAGCACAAAATCACGCTTACCGAGCAGGCGCAAATTCACTAACGGCTCTTTACGCCTTAACTGGATCCAAACAAATAACACCAGATTCACGACGGCAATAATGGCCAGATTACGAATGAGTTCTGAACCAAACCAGTCCTTGCGGTTACCTTCTTCGAGCACCACTTCAAGGCAACCCATCCCCAGCGCCATAGTGACTATGCCCGCCAGATCGACATTCTTTAGCTTATCCCAAACGACCGACTGCTTCTCTAAACCGTAGGCCAACATGGCCATCACCAACAAACCCGGTGGCACATTGATATAAAACAGATAATGCCAGCTAAATTGCTCAGTCAACCAACCGCCTAAGGTCGGGCCGATTGAAGGCGCAAATGTGGCAGTCACGCCAAATAACGCCATGCCGACGGCACGTTTGTTATCGGGTAAAAACTCAAGGATAAGCCTAAAGGCCAGCGGAATAAGCGCACCGCCAAAGAAGCCCTGTAGCGCCCGAAAGGCGATCATGGCCTCTAAGTTCCACGCCATAGAACAAAGTACGGAAGCAAAGATAAAGGCGGCCGTGGTCCATAACAGATAACGCCTGACCGACAATCCCGTACTGAGCCAGCCAGAAAGCGGGATCGCGATCATCTCAGCCACCAGATACGCGGTTGAAATCCAACTGCCTTCTTCGAGCGTTGCCCCAAGGCTGCCTTGAATCTCCTTCATCGATGCATTGGTGATTTGAATATCGAGGATCGCCATAAAGGCGCCGATCAAACCACCAAATACCGCAATCCATGAACGGCGACTGCCACGCTCATAATCGGTAGGCTTTCTAGGTACACTGATGCCCTGCGCCTCCATATCGGCAGACGCAGTGATAGAGCCAGTTGCGCTCATACTAACGACCTGTATTTGCAGCGATTGCCGATATTGCAGTACCCGACGCCGTATCCACTTTCACGACCGCACTTAAGCCCGGTAGCATGTGTGCTTCTTCCTCAGACAAATCTAAGCGAATACGCACGGGAATACGCTGCACGATTTTAGTGAAATTACCTGTGGCGTTTTCCGCAGGCAGTAGACTGAATTTGGCTCCGGACGCCGGTGACAGACTATCGATAACACCTATAAAGGTTTTGTCGGGAAACGCATCGAGACTGACCTGCACCGACTGTCCTGGTTGCATATGTTGGATCTGGGTCTCTTTAAAGTTCGCCGTGATCCACACAGCCCCATCCGGAACCAAACTGTAGAGTGCTTGGCCGGGCTGCACGTACTGCCCCACCATAGCGCCACGTTTACCAATCACCCCAGAAAAAGGTGCGGTCACGCGGGTATCATTTAACTGAATTTTCGCCAGTTCTAAAGTCGCATTGGCCTGTTCAACCACAGAACCCGCCTGATCTAATTGGGCATTAAAAACCGCTAACTCACGTTGCTTTGCCACTAACACGGCTTGAGCTTCATCGAGACGGGCGGCGGCAGAATCAAATCCTGCTTGCAGTTGATCGACATCATCTTGGGAGCTGTAATTACTGACTTTAAGCTTTTTCGAACGGCTCAATTGTTGCTGTGCCCGTATTTTATCGGCCTTTGCCGCTACCACGCCTGCGCTGGCTTGAGTGATTAACGCCCGTTGCAACTCCACCTTTGCGGCTAAGGTTTGCAAGTCCGCCTTCGCACTCGCCTGTGAGGCTTCGGCTTGACTTACTTTGGCACTAAATTGGTTATCTTCCAGCTGAGCTAATAACTCACCCTTTTGCACATGCTGGTTATCGGTTACATCGCTTAACACAACGTAGCCAGGCACTTTAACGCTGATATGGGAAATATCGGCCTCAACATAAGCGTTATCCGTGGTTTCGATAAAACGTACCTGTGTCCACCAGTAATAACCGCCTCCCGCAACTGCAGCGAGTAACAGTGGAACGGCGATAATGAGTTTACTTTTGGACATGAATGACTCCTTGATTAGTGATATCTAGTGTACTACTGTCTCACCAAGTTTATTAGTCAGTAAAAAATCAACCCACTGTTTCACAGGTGTAACAATGATGGATCTCAATCGCGTGCAAATTTTCGCTCAAGTGGTCGAGCAAGGTAGCTTTACTGGCGCAGCTAAAGCCCTTGGGCTCACTAAGGCAACCGTCAGTCGCAAGATAGCCGAGCTCGAAGCCGATACCGGCACACAACTGCTGTTTCGCACCACCAGAGCCCTAAAACTCACCGAAGCAGGATCGAGTTATTACAACAGGATCAATAAGATCCTCACCGATCTGCAGAGCGCAGAAAATCAGCTCAGCGCCCAACAGCAATTGATTAAAGGCAATCTAAAAATTGTCTGCCCAATTGAATTAGGCCAATTGTTTTTAGGGCCGATTTTCGCGCAGTTTTTAACGCTTTATCCCGAAATCACCATAGAGGCTGAACTCACCAATCGAAAGGTTGATGTGATAGAAGAAGGCATAGATCTGTTATTTCAAATTGCCGATTCTGGCGACACTCGTCTGCAAAGCTATGCCTTAGTCAACGCCCATAAATCGCTTATGGCAAGCCCAGCTTATTTAGCTGCCCATGGAACGCCCAAGGTGCCACAGGACTTAGCCAAACATAAAGCGATTCGCTTGCAGTCGGCGCATATTGAAGGTGCGTGGAAATTATTCGATGGCAAAACTTGGATTGTCGCCGAGCCTAAGACTCAACTGACGGTAAACAATGTCACCCTCGCTCGCGAGGCAGCCATAGCGGGGCTTGGGATCACAGCGGTGCCATCCATCATAGCCCAAGTCGCATTAGAAAAAGGCGATTTAATCCCGCTACTAGATGACTATCCAATGGTGCAAACTAAGGTAGTGCTTAGCTATCCACAGCGGGCATATCTACCGCGAAAATACCGCGTCTTTATCGAATTCATCTATAGCTCCCTATTTAAACGTTGGGGATCGCAAGTCTTAGAAGTCCCTGATTTTATCGGCCATGCCGATCTAGATGAATAAATCGAACACCCAAAACAGTAACAATTGTTACTTTGTAAAGTGAAAATCATTGCCTTGAGGAAAATCCTCTATGTCAGAATTGCCTTAATCCATAAGCCCCTATAAGCTTGGCAAGGTAACAGGCTGCAAAAGACCTTAGGTTTTCCTGATACAGTTTGCACAATAAAATTTAACATTTAATCTCAATTTTGGAGGAAACCTAATGAGCTTAATTAAAGAGTTCAAGGCTTTTGCGTCCCGTGGCAATGTGATCGACATGGCCGTTGGTATCATCATAGGTGCCGCATTCGGCAAAATCGTCTCGTCCTTCGTGGCTGATGTCATCATGCCACCGATTGGTATCATCCTAGGTGGTGTGAATTTTAGTGATTTGAGCATAGTGCTACAGGCAGCTCAAGGCGATGCGCCTTCTGTGGTCATTGCCTATGGCAAATTCATTCAGACTATTATCGACTTTACGATTATCGCCTTCGCCATTTTTATGGGTTTAAAAGCCATTAACACCCTAAAACGCAAGGAAGAAGATGCGCCAAAAGCGCCACCAGCACCGACCAAAGAAGAAGAGTTGCTGTCTGAAATCCGCGATCTATTGAAAGCTCAACAAGAAAAATAATCTCAAACTTAAGTGTCACGCATAAAAAACCCATCTCTAGAGATGGGTTTTGTTTTTACATCAGCGAGATAAGTGATTACTCAGCTTCAACATGCACAGTTTCACTGTAATCTTGCACTACTTCTGCCACCCGAATGCGATAAGAGTTAAACAAACAGGGCACTATACCCGTTTGCTCAGCAATGCTGTGGGCCATCTGATTACGCCATTGGGTGATGGAAGCTTGGTCCTCCCAGAACGACAGGCTCAGTACTTTGCCATCGTCGGTTAAGCTCTGAAAACGTTCGATCGAAATCAATCCCTTGCGGCCTTCTAAATATTGGCGCATTTCAGCGGCCACGTGCAGATACTCTTCCTTCCCTTCCTTTGTCGGGATGACTTCAAAAATTACCGCAATCATAATGTTCTCCAGAAATGAATGTCCTTAATGTCGACTCTAAGACTAGCCCATCTATCACTCTTTAGCTCACTGATTTTTAGAGTTTTAGTCTATGTGATAACCCTGCCTACAACGAAAGGCAATAACCCGAAACATAATAAGTTATTGCCCACGATGACGGCTTACTTGTGATTAACCGAGCTCATCAATGCGCTTATCGCCGCGATATAGCCAGCGATACAAGGTCGGCAAGACAAGTAAGGTCAGCGCCGTCGAGCTAAACAAGCCACCGATAATCACCACTGCCAAGGGCTTTTGGATCTCACTGCCGACACCCGATGACAATAAAATCGGGATCAAACCTAAGGCCGAGGTCAGTGCCGTCATCAATACGGGTCGCAAACGCCCAACCGTGCCCTCATAAACACAATCATAGAGTGCTTCGCCGCTTTGCCTGCGCTGATTAATCGAATCCACCAGCACCACACCGTTGAGCACCGCAACCCCAAATAGAGTGATAAAGCCAATAGAGCTAGGCACAGATAAATAAGTGCCACTGACATACAGGGCCACTATGCCGCCAATCAAAGCTAAGGGCACGTTCGCCATGATGAGCAACACTTGCTTGAATGAACCAAAGGAGAAGTACAACAACAAGGCAATCAAGGCGATAGAAATCGGCACCACTAGCATTAACTTTTGCTGCGCTCGCTGCTGATTCTCATATTGGCCGCCAATGATCACTGTATATCCCGCTGGCAAATCCGCCTTTGGCACTAGGGCATAAATATCTTTTACAACCGAGCCCATATCGCGCCCCGCCACGTTGGCCTGCACCACAACACGGCGCTGCACATCGTCACGGCGAATATTCGGCGGCGCCATTTCCACTTCGACGCTGGCGACTTCCCCTAAGCGCACTGTGGCGCCATTTGTACCACTGAGTAATAAGTCTTTAATCGCATCAGGGCTTTGGCGAAACTCGGCCGCGAGTCGCACATTGATGTCGTATCTGGCATTGCCATCGATCACTTGCCCTGCACTCGCGCCGCCAATGCCTTGGCTGACGAGGCTCATCACTTGATCGACACTGATGCCGTAACGCGCCAATAGCTCGCGTTTGGGCCGCACGACTAATTGCGCCTCGCCGCTCACTTGCTCAAGCGACACATCCACGGCACCAGGGATTTTCGCAACGAGATCAGTAAGTGCTTGGCCTTTCTGTGACAATACCGCTAAATCAGGGCCGAAGATTTTAATCGCTAGCTGGGCTTTTACCCCCGAAAGTAATTCATCTACCCGAGTCGCAATCGGCTGCGAAAAGGTCAACAAGAGTCCGGGGAACACGCTGAGTTTTTCCTCCATCAAGCGTTGCAGTTCCAAGCGCGAGCTTGCCGACTGCCACTCTGCTATCGGTTTCAAGCCAATATAGACTTCAATATTACTCACAGGCTCGGGATCGCCGCCCAGTTCAGGCGCACCAATGCGGCTCAGGGCATATTCCACCTCGGGAAATGCTAGCAAAATAGCCTCAAGCTTAGGTGCGACTTGGAGCGAAGTCCCTAAACTCGCCGTTGGTGCCAGCGTCACCCTCAAGTTAATCGTGCCTTCCTCCAGTTCAGGCACAAATTCGGTACCCAACCTTGGTAGCAATAATAGACTCAAGCCGAACATCACCAAGGCGCTGAACATCACCACCTTTGGCCTAGCAAGCGTTGCCGTCAGTAACTTGCGATAAGCGGCATCCAGTGGCGCTAAAATAACACTTTGCTTAAGCATCACACCGCGCTTAAACAGATACACGGCAAGGGCTGGCACGGCGATCAGCGCCACCAGCAGCGCCGACATCATAGCCAAAATAATACTGACCGCCATCGGCTGGAACAGCTTGCCTTCAACGCCTTCGAGTGCAAACAGCGGCGCAAATACGACGATAATAATGGCGGTGGCGAAGAAGATTGGACTACACACCTCTTTTGCCGCGAGCATTATCCGAATAACCATATTCGATTCGCTGACATCACCACTGGCTTTAGCGCCATCCTCCTCGCTGTGATAGGGATCGTCCTCACCATCGGCACGCGCCCTCGCCTCAGGTAAATGGCGGCGATCCGGTTGGGTTAAGTGTTTGAAAATATTCTCTACCATCACCACAGAGCCATCGACTAACATACCAATCGCCACAGCTAAACCGCCGAGCGACATTAGGTTTGCCGACAGACCATAATAGGACATCACCATAAGTGCGAGCCCGATAGACACTGGAATCGACAGCAGCACCAGCAAGGTCGCGCGGATATTGACGAGGAACAACGCCAAGATCACCACGATAAACACAAAGGCCATTAGCAGCGCATCGCGCACTGTGGTCACAGCCTTATCGACCAGATCCGCTTGGTCGTAAAACACCTCAAAGGACACGCCATCGGGCAATGCCTGCTCAATAAGGCTCACCCGCGCACCAATATCGTCAATCGTCGCCTTAGTGTTTGCCCCCATGCGTTTGAGCACGACACCAGCCACCACTTCACCGAGATTTTGCACTTGGCCCGATTCATCGCGGCGCGTCATAGTCACTGCCCCGACACGGATCTCGCTACCGAAATCCACCTGAGCGATATCGCCAATACGCACTGGCGTACCCCTGGCTTCAGTCAGAGGGATCTGCGCGATCGCCGCCAATCCCGCATCTCCTGCGGGCAACATGCCGTAACCGCGTACCACAAGTTGCTCTTGGCCTTGGTCCATAAACCAACCGCCAGCGTTGCGGTTATTGCTCTCTAGCGCTTCGGTCACCTGCGCCATAGACAAGCCATAGGCACGCAGTTTATTCGGGTCGACCTGCACTTGGTATTGGCGCACATCGCCACCAAAAGACAAGACTTCAGTCACGCCGCCCACGGGCATCAATATCAACTTCACCAGATAATCATTTAAGCTACGCAATTCGGCGGCATTAATGCCAGAGTCAGGTTCTGCACGCAGAATATACTGATAAATCTGCCCTAATCCCGAGGTATTGGGGCCGATTTCAGGCACTCCAACGCCGCTTGGGATCATCTCCCGCGCCGCCTGTAACTGTTCAAATACTTGCTGACGGGCGAAGTAAATATCCGTCCCCTCGGCAAATACCACAGTCACAATCGACAAGCCAGTGCGCGATAACGAGCGCACCTCAGTCACAGCTGGCAAGGCGTACATGGCCGATTCCACCGGATAACTGATGAGTTTTTCTACCTCTTCAGCGGCTAAGCCTTCGGCCGCAGTATTGATGGTCACTTGCACGTTCGTCACATCAGGAAAGGCATCGAGATTCAACTTAGGCAACATGGCCACACAGCCCACAATCACGGCGAGCAGAGCCAATACCACTAACAGCCGATTTTTAATCGCGGCTTCGATTAACTTTTGCAACATAGAAAATCTCCAAAATGAGGGCGCTCATATTAGTGGGCGTGAATATCAAAGCCCGCTTTCGCCTGCTCGGATGCCAAGAAGAACGCGCCAGCCACCACAACCTTGAGCTGTGCCTGTTGGGCTTTTTCAAGCTCAGGTCCACGCACTAGACTCAAGCCGCGTTGACGCTGCACCACTTCTACCTCAATGGACTCGAAGCCATCCTCATCTTGAATAAAAATCTGCCAATCGCCATCGCCGCCACGGGTCAACGCTGCATCGGGCAGCACTATGCCACTGCCGTTTGGATCGGTAGTAGAGCCAGCAAAGTAAAGTTCGGCAAATTGCCCCGCGTGCAACACATGATCAGGATTGGGCATACTCACCAGCACTTGCTCGGTGCGCGTTACGCTGTCGAGTTCATGGGAGCGACCGATAATCTTACCTGCCAACGTCTTATCCCCTACTTGCACTAAAGCTGAACTGCCAACCTGGATATGCGTAGTTTGAGTTGGGGTTAACTGCGCCTCGACCCATAAATAGGATTCATCGGTCAGTTGCATTAAGGGCGTGCCCGCGCTAAACACTTGACCTAGCATGGCGATATCCTGCTGCACTCGGCCGTCAATTGGCGCTAAGAGTTGATAACTGCCTATGGCTTCGGGCGTCGATTCCAGTGCACGAATTTGCGCGGGCGTCATCTTAATGGCCTCTAAAATTGCCCGTTTAAGTTCGGCATCCACCTGCGCCTGCATCCGCCGACTGACGCTAACCGCACCTTCACTCATGCGTTTGACTCGACTCCATTCGGCAGCGGCATTAATGTAGTCCGCCTGTGCCTGCGCAACGGCGGCGCCACCCAAGGTAAGTAAAGGCTCACCTTTTTTCACTTCTTGTCCCGGCACCACATGGCGCGCCAACACACGCACATCGAGCTGCGGCGCAAGGGTCGCGGTTCGATCGCGATCCACCACTAAGGTCGCCGTCGCCCTAATATCGAGATTCAAATTGGCTAGGTTCAAGCTATCGCTCGACAAAGGTAATAAGCTAATCCCCGCCAAGGCTTGCTGCGCTTCGGTCAATTTCAGCGCCTGTTCGCCGTGTTCATCCGTCGACGCCATTTGCGTTACCGAATCGCCACTTTCCTTAGCGACGGGGGCGTGATCACCGCCAGCCAATACAGGCTGAGCGAGAAATGCCAGCGTGCTCAGCACGAATAATGCGAGAGCGATTTTTGATAGGTTAAACCGACGCTTTTCAGACGTCGTTACAGCATCCAGTTGAAGGACATTTTCATGGTGAGTATTTGAATTCATTATTGTGACCTCATGGGTTTACTGTGCGTACGGCGGTATTAGATGTTATCGAAGGGACTGCATTTAGCTTTTCTATAATGAGCTTTTCGATAAAAGGCATAAGCTGGCCGCTTTCGCCCATCCAATTTAACCAACTTTGATAGATAGCCGTTTCTAGGTTTAAGCCCACCAAATAACTGGCGGCTAACTGACGACGGCTCTGTAAGTACTCGCTAGTACTCACATCCCCCGCCTGCCATTGTTGGCTTAAGGATTTAGCGGCTTTAGCACCTGACACTTGCACTAACTCGCGCCAGTCTTGGTAACGTTCGAGTAAACGCGGTAACGCATAGAGGAATTGTTTCTGCTTAGCGGTAAGCACTCGCTCACGGGCAAGATAGCCTTGCTCCGCGATAGCGATGCCCTTATCGGCTACGGCTTGCAACTCACTGTAGTTATTGCGAACTTGTAGAGGAATCGACACGCCGACACCGAGCTTATTGTCCGTGCCTTCCTTTTCAGCGCCTAGGCTAATAGTCGGGTCAGCTGAAGCTTCCGCTTTGACTTGCATGACATTAACTCTGGCGAGCAGCACTTGCTGATAAGCACTCGCCAGGGCTGGCAAGGCTGATTTAGAAGTGCCCAACTCGGCCGCTGGCGCTTGCTTAGCCTGAGTCACAAAGAAATGGATCTCCTTGATAAACTCACTAAAAGCGAAATTATTATCCCCAAGTAATTCAATTACTTTGCCATCGGCCACTAAGGCCACCTGCTCGGCTAAGGCGTAGTCGGCAGTATTAGAGGCGACTTCGAGTTGTATCAATTGCAGCTCGACGTTGGATAAATCCCCCGCCGCCAATCGCTGCTCAGCAATATTAAGCTGCGCCTTGGTGAACCTTAATTGCTGCTCGGCAAAGGTCAGCGCCTTACGGCTTTGCGCCTGTTCTGCCAAGGCCTGTAAGCGTTCGGCCAACATTTGGCTACGCTCTAACCCTATGTCCGCTAACAGGATTTGTGCTTCAAGCTCGGCACGCTGTGTCGCCACGCCGCGCTTGTCGCCCCAATCGAGGGTTTGACTCAGCACTAAGCTGTAGGCATCTGTATCAGCATTTTGATAATTAAGCCCAAGTTCTGGGTTATACACAGCGCGATCTGCCGCCTGAATGGCCAGTTTGGCCTGTTGCTGCCTTACAAGTTGCGCCTGAACTTCAGGTAACTGATTGAACTGTGTGAGTAACTCAGGCAACCATTGGCCAAAGTTGACATGTGCCGTGTCGGTTTCTTTGGCGGGTAAACCCAGTGATTGCGCCTTAAATGCCTCAACTTCAGAGGCATTGATTTCAGGGGCATTAGCTTCAGAGGCTTTGGTTTCAAGGACCTTGACTTCAAGGACATTGACTTCAAGAGAGTCATTTTCTGCCGCGAGGGCAAAGGCTACCAATCCGGCGGCCAATACTAACCCGCAGCTAAACAAGCCCGATCTAAACAGACAAACTAAAGTACGGGCGAGAATCGTTTTTTTCATCGCAAATCCTAACAATATCGAATGTGGATCGGTTGGCTTTTGCGCCCAAAGCGAAACGGCTAGATGTGAGCTTCATTTAAATAGCTCAATGCAAAGCAATCATATCGTTCTGGACATGGCAAATAAGCGCCGATCGAATCATCCCGCCAAGCAATACAGTTACGGCTAAAAAGCCAATGACGGCTCCAACAGTTAACGCTGCGAGCATCAGTTCAAGCGTATCTTTTGGGGGATGAACATAACGGGCTTATCACGCGGCAAAATAGAATGAGATCCAATCAGATGAATCAATCGTCCTAGGCCGAGAAATAAGCCAAATATTGGAAATTAAGCGATAGGAGGGCGGTATTTAGGTAAATTTTCAGGCGGAAAATAGGATACATCGGTAGGCAGATAGACGCTTTCTAGCGCCTGTACAGGCTGACTCACTGCCTGAGATAACAGCGCTACATGACCGCCATGGCATTGGCAGTCGAGGCATAAGTCAAAATCTTGTATTTCAGTGGTTTTCACTAAGTGGGAATGAAATCCGTTGCTTTGGTTCTCACCCGCGTGATTACTGGTGACACCCGTGGAGTCCGCAAAGCCTAAGGCTTGCTCGCTTGGACAAACGCAATCGACACATTGGGCCAAAGTGGTCACTTGGGCACTAAATTGCAGATGGGGATGATTCTCAGCTTCTTCCGCACCATTGCCCGCATGTAACTGATGCGCACCCAAATTCGCGCCAGCAAATTGCAGCACGATAATGGCTATCAGTAGGGTCACCATTCGAGTAAAAAATGGCTTAGCGGTAGAATTCAAATATCACCTATAGCAAATAACGGATAACGGATAACGGATAACGGATAACGAATAACGGAACATCTGACCCGTATGATAAACATAAGTTCACAGCTCGCAAGCAAAGTCTTTCAAGCTGTGATCTCTAAAGGCTAACGCTGACTTAAACACTCAGTGCTTATTTAAACACCCAGTGCTTATTTAAACACACAGTGCTTAGCATAATCAGCGGCTTCGTTAGCAGTCCAATCGCCAGACGGTTTATTTTTCATCTGTTTACACCAAGCATCACTGCCCACTTCTGGCGCGCAGGCACTCAGTCCAGCGGTAAATGCCAACACTAACGCAATCGCACTGACCTTAGAAACGGTCAGCGAAGAAACAGAGCCCGATTTCAATAATGACATACTTAATTCCTTGTAAATATGGCCTAAATTAGACCATTAAATATTCGAACGCTTAGTGATCCAAGCAATCGCTTTGGCTTTCTGTTCGAGTGGAAACCAAGCCACTTCGCCCTGCATAAAAGGCCCGAGTAAGCGCACCGCATTTCCCACCCAATCAGGGCCGCCCACAAACACTAAGGCTTCAAAATTCGGTAACTGGACTTCACCACTACCGGTCAGCGACTCAAATTCCCAGCCTTCGAGTAACACATCCGCCTCAATATACAGGCAAACTTGGCCCCAATCCTTACGATAACTCTTAATCGCAGGCTGTAAACGGGTCCGATAATCGGTGGAGGATAGTCGGCCACTGGCAAAAAGACTGATAACACCCTTAGCAATATCGGGGATTTGGCATAACATAGAGGCACTCCGAATCGAGAACACTTTTGCAGGCAATGGCTTTAGCCAATGCAGCGGCAAAGAATGCGCCCGATGATAACAAATCTATTGGAAAGCCATAAGTCATTATTGATGGCTTCTCAATCCATGCTGAAAAATGCCTAAGTTTGCCATGATAAAAATCTCAAACCGTGTGGAACTTCAGGAAAATGAAATCGAGTGGCAATTTATCCGTTCGAGTGGTGCAGGCGGCCAGCACTTAAATAAAGTGTCCACCGCTGCGCAGCTGATTTTCGATATTAAAAGCTCATCATTACCCGAGTTTTACCAAGAACGCTTGCTCAACAAGGCAGATCACCGCATCACTAAAAGCGGCAAAATCATTATCAAATGCCAAGCGAGTCGCAGCCAAGATGCCAACCGCCAAACAGCCTTGGAGCAATTTATCGCCTTAGTCGCCAGTGTCGGTGAAGTGCAGAAAAAACGCATCCCCACCCGCGCCACTAAAGGCAGCCAAACGCGACGATTAGAGACCAAGAAACAAAAAGGTGCCACTAAGGCCATGCGTCAACAGAAGAGTGACTATTAACTTAGATGATAGTTAACTTAGGTGACAATGAACTCAACTGACAGCCAACTTAGGCAATTGCTAACTCAGTACCAGAGAAATAACCGCAGTTGAACCCAGCCAACAATGGCACAAGATGCCAAAGGTATAATCGGCTCGCACATGATCAGCTCGCACACAATCGACTAACGGATAATGCAAAATCGATTTGAACAGGTTAAGTTAGTGGCCTATGTAGAAAACTGAAATAAATTTATTCCAACTTTAATCCCAGCATTAATCCCAAGGCATGTCGTAAAGGAAAGCGCAATGAGTCACAAAATTTTGCTCGTCAATGGCCCCAATCTCAACCTCTTAGGCCGCCGCGAGCCCAGCGTTTATGGTCATCAGACCTTAGCCGACATAGTGGCGGAGTTAAACCAGCAAGCACAACAGGCGGGAGTTAAGCTCGAGCATATTCAGTCCAACGCCGAATTTGAGCTAATCAATGCGATTCATGCGACTGATGCCCAGATGATTATTATCAATCCCGCCGCCTTTACCCACACCAGCGTCGCCCTGCGTGATGCCCTGCTTGGCGTCGCGATTCCGTTCTTTGAAGTGCATTTATCCAATGTGCACGCCCGTGAAGCCTTTCGCCACCATTCCTATTTTTCCGATAAGGCGATAGGTGTGATTTGCGGTTTCGGTTCACAGGGTTATGAGTTTGCGCTGGCGGCGGCCATTAAGCGGCTCAACCAGCCACAGTAAATTCTATTCAATAGCGTGCTTTGCAAGGGCAGATAAATGGCAATGGATCTTCGTAAAATTAAAAAACTCATTGAGTTAGTACAAGAATCTGACATAGCAGAACTGGCGATCACTGAAGGTGAAGAATCAATTCGCATCACCCGCTACAGCCCTATGCCAGCCAATGTGCAATCACAGCAAACGCTACCCAGAGCACGAGTCGCGCCTTTGAGTGAACAGGCAAAGCAAACAGGCATTTCGCCAAGTACAGAAGGTTTTGTACAAGTCTCGCCTATGGTCGGCACTTTTTATGCGGCGGCAGAACTCGATGATGTGCCGCTGGTTAAAGTCGGTCAACGAGTGAGCCAAGGTGAAGTGATCTGCATTATCGAAGCGATGAGAATGATGAATCCCATCCAAGCCGAGCGCGATGGCGTGGTCAGCACTATTTGGGCCAAAGACGGCGATGAAGTGGCATTCGATCAGCCACTATTTACCTTAATCTAACCGCTCGCCTTCCCATGAATTGAAGCGCACTTAGATTTAAGATGCGGTTTTCAAACCAAGACAGCATTAACCGAGGTCACTATGATATTAATTACCGGCGCCAGCAGTGGTTTAGGCGCGGCGCTCGCATCGCTCTACGCCAAAGAGAATGAAGCACTGACACTCACAGGTCGCCATGCCGAGCGCCTGCAAACCGTCGCCAATGCATTAACGCCCTTCTCCAACAAAACGATCGCCGCGATCACCGCCGATCTCGCCAGTCAATCGAGTCTCGAAGCCTTGTTCGATGGCCTAACGCAAGCCCCTAAGACCGTGATCCACTGTGCGGGCAGCGGCTACTTTGGTGCGATTGAAACCCAAGGGGCGAGCGATATCCAAAACCTACTCAATAACAATGTCACCTCGACGATTCTGTTAGTGCGGGAATTAGTGAAACGCTATAAAGATCAAGCGGTCACTGTGGTTGTGGTCATGTCCACCGCAGCACTGGCCGCCAAGGCGGGAGAATCCACTTACTGCGCGGCAAAATGGGCGGTACGGGGATTTATCGAGTCGGTGCGATTAGAGCTTAAACAAAGCCCAATGAAGTTGATTGCCGTGTATCCCGGCGGCATGGACACAGGCTTTTGGCCCAGTAGCGGTAAGGCTTTAGATACCTCAAGCTTTATGTCCGCCGATGAAGCGGCAGGCATGCTCAAACAAGCCTTAGTTGCCACAGAGCATGGTTATATCGCCGATATCACCATACAAAGGGGCTAAATGTGCGGATTCGAGACGCAGAATATGACCACTGCGTCTCTTCCTTAGCACTCGCTAGTCGGCGCAGTTCGCTGTGTTTAGAGTAACGACGCGACGGCTTTCTCTGTGGGTCAACCACCACATCAGCAGTCCTCCCAATGACAACAAAGACGCCGCATAACCTGTCGCGGCAATGCCTTGTCCAGACAGTATCACTAAACTGCCTACCCAAGGCCCAATTGCATTGGCAAGATTAAAGGCGCATTGCACTAAAGCGCCTGTCATGGCCTGTCCATCAGGTGCCACATCCATCAATCTGGCTTGCACAATAGTGGCAAGCCCTAACCCACAACCGACAAAAAATACCACGGGCATCAGCGCCCAGTAATGTCCGGTCAAACTCGGGTAAATCGCCAACACCACAGTGCTTAACACTAACGACCAAAACGCCGCCGCTAAGGCCGACTTATCCGCCGCCCAACCACACACTAAGGTCCCAAGTGTTGCGCCAATACCAAATACCGCCATCATGATTGGGATCTTAAACGGCTCGACTTGCGTCACTTGGATTAAGGTTTCAGCCAGATAGGTATACACGCAGAAGATACCGCCAAAGCCAATGGCCGCGATGCCTAGCGTCAGCCAGACTTCACGATTTTTAAGGGTTTGTAGCTCTTTTTTGGGACTCGCATCAGCGGGCACGGCTTGATTAGGTGCTAAAAAATACACCATTATCGCGGTAATGGTCGCTAAAATCGCCACTATGCCAATGCCCGAGCGCCAGCCCACAGTTTGCCCCATCCAAGTCGCAAACGGCACACCGATAATCGTCGCCAGCGTAAGACCAATAATCACCCGCGATACGGCGCGGGCCTTCATTTCTGGCGGCACTAAAGAGGCGGCGAGCAACATAGCCACGCCGAAATAAGCGCCGTGGGGCAAGCCGCTGAGAAAACGAAAAAAGATTAACCAATTCAATGATGGCGCTAACGCACTTAAGCCATTGGCCACCGCCATTAAACCGGCTAAGGCAATCAAGAGTGTTCGCCGTCTGACCCTAACGGCCAGCACCATGATAATCGGCGAACCGACCACAACCCCCAACGCATAGGCACTAATGGCATAACTCACATGGGCAACCTCTACCCCTAAATCGCTCGCGATATAAGGCACTAAGGTCATGGAAGCAAATTCTGTGGTGCCTAAAGCGAATGTTCCGAGTGCTAAAGCAAGTAACACCCATAATGTACTGGCGCCCTTATGCTGATTTTGGGTAGCCTGATTTCTAACAGTATTCAAACCTCTTCTCCGCTATGCTATAAAACGACAACTAGCTGATAAATAACTAATAAAAAGATAATAAAAGATGATAAATAAATTGGAGCCCACTAAGGGGCTCCAATTTCTCAGTCATTTACGTAATGTAAATCTATCTGACTAACTGTTCTTGATAGGTTTGACTGTTCCAGTCGTAGGCGTAAAGCGTGCCTTGCCACTCGTAAAGTGTACGACCATCCTGCTGCACAACCCTAGCATTGCTCGGCAAGCTAGACACACTGTGCGGTGCGCGTGGGCGCGGAGTCGCAGCTGTTTTGCCTGTGCCGTTACTAGTTTGCGACACCAGTTGCCCAGTCGATTGTCCGGCCATATTTACAGGCATACTCGACACCATACGGCCTTCACTCGCAGAATACTGCATACTGGTTGTTACCCGTACAGGTGCAGAAATGGCCACAGGTTCATCGTCGTAGGCCATAGGAATCGACAAACCTATGCCCGAATAGGGCGAGTTCCAGTAATTTCGAGCGTAGGCGTCACGCGACGTATTCCAACCCCAATCATTGTTCCAATGGGTGTTCACACCATAACCGACATTCCAACCCGATCCCCACCCCGTAGCGAGCCCTAAACCCAGTCCTAAACCCCAAGGGTAATAAGGTCGATAATAGGGACGATAATGGCGATTATCTTTACGCACATGGCGGTTGTCGTAATAATTGTCATGACGATTGTTGTAATGACTATCGCCACGACTGTGGCTATCACGATGACCGTGACGTTCGTCTTGATCCGAATAGCCTCTATTTCCGGCCACCGCCACAGTCGGCACACTGAGCGCCCCCAAAAGTGAGATCCCCACGGCAAGCGATAAAACCAAGCACTTTAGCGACCGCTTATGCGCGCCATGTGATTGACTTTGAACACACTTTTCTTGAGCAAACCATACAGGAATATTCATATAAACCTCGAAATAAAGGGCGTAAGCGAGATCTATCGCGACTTACTGGTAACCATTTTACGCTTCCTAAGCTTGAAGATCACTGAATTGGTTAACCCTAAAACAGAAAAATGCTATAGTGCGCGCCACATGGATTTTCACTGCAGAGGCTATTTCCACATGAGTTTTAAGGATTTACGCAGCTTTATTGATCACTTAGAAGCCAATGGCGAACTCAAACGCATTAGCTACCCAGTTGATCCTCATTTAGAAATGACAGAGATCGCCGATCGCGTATTACGCGCTCAAGGCCCTGCGCTATTATTTGAAAATCCCAAAAATCATCACATGCCCGTGTTGGTAAACCTGTTTGGTACGCCAAAACGTGTGGCCATGGCACTCGGCAAAGACGACCCATTAGCCCTGCGCGAAGTAGGCGAACTGTTAGCCTTTTTAAAAGAACCCGAACCACCTCGGGGTTTTAAAGACGCGATCGCTAAGATCCCTATGTTCAAGCAAGCCTTGAATATGCCGCCAAAGACAGTGCGTAATCCGCCTTGCCAACAAGTGATCAAAACCGGCGATGAGGTCGATTTAACTAAATTGCCTATTCAGCATTGCTGGCCTGGCGATGTCGCGCCACTGGTGACCTGGGGCTTAACCATCACCAAAGGCCCGCGCAAGAGTCGTCAGAATTTAGGCATTTATCGCCAACAATTACTGGGTAAAAACAAGCTGATCATGCGCTGGTTGTCCCACCGTGGCGGCGCGTTAGATTTTGCTGATTTTAAACAACAATTCCCCGGTGAGCGTTATCCTGTTGTGGTCGCACTCGGCGCCGATCCTGTGACCATTCTAGGTGCCGTCACCCCAGTCCCCGATTCCATGAGCGAATACGCTTTTGCCGGTTTACTGCGCGGTGAACGTACCGAAGTCTGTAAGGCATTAAGCTGTGACTTAGAAGTGCCCGCCACCAGTGAAATCATCCTCGAAGGCTATATCGATCCTGAGGAACTGGCGGAAGAAGGCCCCTACGGCGATCACACGGGTTACTACAACGAAACCGATAAGTTTCCAGTATTTACCGTTACTCACATCACTCAGCGTAAAGATGCCATCTACCACAGCACTTACACTGGCCGTCCACCGGATGAGCCCGCCATGCTGGGGGTCGCATTAAACGAAGTGTTTGTGCCGATTTTGCGTAAGCAATATCCTGAGATCGTTGATTTTTATCTGCCACCTGAGGGCTGTTCGTACCGCATGGCAGTGATCTCCATTCGCAAACAATATCCGGGACATGCCAAACGAGTGATGATGGGCGCTTGGTCTTTCCTGCGCCAATTTATGTACACTAAGTTTATTGTCATAGTGGATGAAGATGTGAACTGTCGTGACTGGCAGGATGTGATCTGGGCGATCACCACCCGCATGGACCCTAAACGCGATACTGTGATGATCGAAAACACCCCGATCGACTACCTCGATTTTGCTTCACCCGTTGCGGGCTTAGGCTCAAAAATGGGACTCGATGCCACCAATAAGTGGGAAGGTGAAACCAACCGCGAATGGGGCACGCCAATCGTGATGGATCCAAAAGTAAAACAAAAGATCGACTCAATCTGGGATGAGTTAGGCATAGACGACAGCCCAACCCTATAATTCAGCTTAAGCCATTACTCAAGTATCGGCTTAAGCCAAGAGAATAGGCCAATAACAGGCCTCTAAAGCGACACCTAGACACATACTGTTGAAGAAAGGTGCAAAGGAAGTTTGATGAAAACCATACGTTGTAAGATAGAGAAAGTTAACCCATTTAACGATGCCGTATATCAAGTATTGTTAAGGCCTGAAACCGCCTTCGATTTCCAAGCGGGGCAATACTTATGTGTTGTCATGGGTGAAAAAGATAAACGCCCCTTCTCTATCGCATCAGCGCCAAACGCCGAGCTGATCGAATTACACATTGGCGCCGCTGTAAGTGAAAGCTACCCAATGCAAGTGGTCGAGCGCCTGAAAGCCTGCGCCATTGATGGCAGCACTATCGACATCGAAGCCCCAGGCGGCGAAGCCCACCTGCGTCACGAAAGCATTCGCCCTCGTCTGTTAATCGCCGGCGGCACAGGTTTCTCTTACATTAAAAGTATCATCGAGCACCAAATCGCCCTCGGCCAACAAGTTGAAACTATGCTGTATTGGGGTTGTCGCACCCAAGATGCAATGTATTTTGAAACCATCGCCCGCGAGTGGCACGACGCTCACCCTTGGTTACACTTCGTCCCAGTCATCGAAGAAGCGCCCGCAAATTGGCAAGGCAAAACCGCCAATCTGTTAGCGCAAATCAAACAAGATTTTGTCAGCTTAAATGGCTACGACATCTACATCGCCGGCCGTTTCGATATGGTGGGTGCAGCACGGGAAATCTTCCGCGAGATTGGTGTAGAGGAAGCGCATCTCTACGGTGATGCGTTCGCGTTTATCAAATAACGCGATAATTGGTTAGCTTGGCTGGCTAACGTTTGCCAGCATAGGCTTAAATAATAAACCCCAGTTTTTACTGGGGTTTTGTTTTTCAATCTTGCAGATGGCAGTCGATTGAGTTTACCCAAACTTCGTTTGGATTAAAGTCGTGGGGCTTCACCCCACACCCGACCAAGAGGGGATCAACAGCAATCCCCTCTTGGAACTCCCTTGCCGCCCCTAGCGAAGTTACATGCATTAGATACTAGCCTTGGTCTTATGGATAAATTGCTATCGCTTCCGAAGGCAACGTCCCTGTACCTACGGAAGCTAGCCGGTCATCCATGACCGGACTCACGCAATTTATTCCAACGCCCCGCAGCAACTTCCCAGGGGATTGGTGTAACCTGCAGCCAATACTATCAGTAACTGTATCTTCTATTTAAATACGATTAAAGCAAGATTGTGATAAAGTCTAGCTAGATCATAAATAGAAAAATATAGAGACTGCTTGAATGGACACTCGTAAATATGCAGACGAGCTAGATGTATCTAGCGAATTTATTGATAATTTCAAATTTGAAATCATTCCTAAAAATATAATAATCGATTCACAGTATTACAAATTATATCAATTAGCAGAATGCGCGGAAAAAGAAGGAGATCTAAGATCTGCAAAAATACTATATCTATTAGGTTCTATCAGTTCATTAAAACTCAAACCAAACAGTATAAATGCACCATACGCCCCACTATTCAATCAGTCATTTAGCATAGAAAACCTAACCAATAATGACTTGACTTTATTAAGATACTTATTGAAACCCATTGTAATCCCAGAATTAAAATCTCGAATTACTGATATCTTATGGCTTTTAATTCGCCCCAAAAATTTAACTTATGCCTATGATGCTATAGATAGTTACTCTTCAGGAGAAATTGATGAAAAATCATGGAAATTTGGAGTGAACCACTTTTATGAACGAGGAGTAAGATTAGCTATCCAGTTAAGAAGCAGTGGTCAAGACAAGTTATCTGTAATTGAAGAAAAGCTAATTAAAGCCTTGTTACAATATGAGAAAAAAGACGGATTTATGTATCTTTGGCTATGTGACTTTTATTTAGATCTTGGCTTCAATAACTCAAGAATAAAATATTTTGCAGATAAAACATATTCAAAAGGTCTCGAATATTTAGCTCTCTCTAACCACCTTTCAGCAAGGGCATACTTAGAGCTATCATCAAGATTATATGCATCATCTGATCAATCAGAAAAATCAAATAACTCCTTATTTCATCTTGCGAAATCATGGGCAAAAGAAGGTAATAATAGGCTCAGTGATTCAGGCGCTATTGCTAGTGAATTTTACAACAATGCGATTCAAGTCCTTAGAAAAATACCAATTATATATCGTGATAAATTAGGTGTTGAATATGAAATAAACAAGCTTAGATTAGGCATTAATGAAGCTAATACGAATGCTATAAACCAGATGGTTAGGATAAGCCATACTTTTTCACAAGAAGATATTCATGAGATGTCTAGCATTGCAAGCACATGCTCAAGTTATGTAAGTAATGTTGACAGTGTAGTAGAGGCTATATATAAATTTGTAACTATTGCAGAAAGCTTTAAAAGAAATAATATTATTGATGAAACAAAAAAAATTATGTCACAAAACATACTTACAAGCCTAATGCCAAGTACACTGTTCTCAAATGATGCGAGAATAATATCAAAAACAACAGCTTATGAATTTTGCAAGGATAGCGAATCTTCAGATGATTCAGTTATGAATCAAGTATTTCAAAATATATACAATAAAATTGACTTTATTATCGACATACAGATATTACCAGCACTAAAAACACTTTTAAGTGAGCATAGAATACCATTTGGTTTACTGCTAGACTTGTGTCATCAATCACCATTAATACCTAGTAATAGACAGTATTTATTTGCGAAGTCTTTGCACGAAGGATTTGAATTCGATTTCTCATCAGCAATATATCTTTTGACCCCTCAATTAGAAAACTTGGTTAGAGTTATCCTTAAATCACATGACATATTAACGACAACTCTAGATCTGAATGGTATAGAAATGGAAGTTGGGCTAAGCACATTATTAGACAAAAAGGAGGCTACGGATATTTTTGATGAAAACTTACTTTTTGAGTTTAAAGTTTTATTAACAGATCCAAGAGGCCCAAACTTGAGAAATGATCTAGCTCATGGACTTTTGTGTGATGGTTCATCATCAAGTAATGCCGCAATTTATGTATGGTGGAGAACATTAAAGTTAGTTGTCGAATCTTTACTTCTAAGCTCTGAAAATTCATAGAATAGACGGGAAACTCACAACTCTTTTTGCTTTAATAAATAGAAGACAACGCCAGATTTCAAGGGATACACCTTCCCTGCGAAGTTGCTGAAGGGCGTTGAAGAAAATAGCGTGACGCAGACAGGACGTCTGCGTAGCTTTCGGGGGGAAGGGACGCCCCATCGGAAGCGTTAGCTATTTTCGAATAAGCACGAAGCTAGCATCTAATGCATGTAACTTCGCTAAGGGCGTCTTGGAGAATCCAAGGAGGATAGGACGAGCAGTCCTCCTTGGTCGGGTGTGGGGTGAAGCCCCACGACGTTGACTTTGATTTTAAAAAAAGCTTTAGATTGCTCTGCCATGAGATACCAAAACTCATAAGTCAAAAACTCAAACGAAGTTTGGAAACCCACAGCCCTGCGGCACCTGAGCAGCCCCTTACACTTGTGGTCTATGTAGATCAAAACGCAGATCTTCACAGATCCCATAATAGGCCGATGGGCCGCCGGCACGTAATACGGGCTCGGCAAGGGCAGTTTGATAAATCCCCTCGGCATTGAGTAAATGCTTAGCAATATGCACGGCCACCACTTCACCTAACACTAACCAAGTATCAATCTTGTCGCCATTGGCGGCGGTGAGTTGAATACATTGGGACAATTTGCATTCGAAGTTTACTGGGCTTTCAGCCACTAAATCGGCCTTAACAATGGTGCCAGCTTTAGCCGTGAGTCCTGCAAAACTAAACTCATCTTGACCGCGTGGCAGCATGGCGGAGGTTTGATTCATCTGCTCGGCTAAGCCGCGAGTGGTGAGGTTCCACACAAACTCCCCTGTTTCGACGATATTGGCGACACTGTCTTTCCAACCTGTGCTGGCAAAGCCGATGATGGGTGGTTTGTAGTTGAAACAATTGAAAAAGCTGTAAGGTGCGAGATTGCGTTGCCCCTCGGCATTCCGCGATGAAATCCAGCCAATTGGTCGAGGCCCCACAATCGCATTTAAAGGATCGTGTGCAAGGCCATGGCCTTTGCTCGGTTCGTAAAAATAGCGGTTATCAGCAGTCATACTTCATCCTTTTGTTATTGCCACAACAATACTGGTGCAATTAATACAGCCATCACAGGTACGCTTTTATAGCCGCTATCTTACCCAAGTTTCGAGCAGCGACCAAAAGTCTGTAGGGCAACTTAAGTCAGCTCCTTGAACAACATCTGGCTGCAAATTTCAAATCCAACACACTCTTCTGCTAAAGTGATACTTATCAGTGGGCTAAAAAGCCTAACTCTGCTAAATAGCATGCGGCAAATGAAGGAGCGGTGAATGGACGCGATAAAAGGGGGATGGAAGAGGTTGTTGTTGGTCGCAGTGCTGTTGGCGACGGGTTGTGCCAGCGTAGCGCAAATCGATTTCAATGCTCTGTTTGGCACTAGCTCACCGCAAAAACGTGTCGAAAATGCACAGCTGAACGACCAATTTATTCAACAAGCCGAGTTTGTGCACACACAAGTTGAACCTATTCTCAATAGCCGCTGCGTGGTATGTCATGCCTGTTACGATGCCCCCTGTCAGTTAAAAATGACCTCGAGCGAAGGTATAGAGCGTGGGGCGAGCAAGGAAAAGGTTTACCAAGGCACACGCTTAGTCGCTGCCACACCTAATCGCTTACTTGTCGATGCCTTTACCCCAGAAGCTTGGCGTCAACGCGGGTTTTACCCCATGCTAAACGAGCGCGATCAAACCCCAGAAGCCAATACCCAAGCCTCAGTATTAGCCAGAATGCTCACGCTTAAGCAAATGCACCCCCTGCCCGAAGACAAGATTTTAGATAAGCGTTTTGATTTCAGCCTAGACAGAGTTCAGCAATGCGCCAGCTTAGAGGAAATGGACAAATACGAGCAAAGCCAGCCCCTTGCAGGTATGCCTTATGGCTTGCCAGCACTGAATGCGAATGAACATCAAGTGTTGATGCACTGGCTCGAGCAAGGTGCGCCACTGCCGTTTGCACAAGCGCTTACACCTGAATTTATTGCAGAAATAACCCTCTGGGAGACATTTTTAAACGGCGACAGTTTAAAAAGCCAATTAAGTGCACGTTACATCTATGAGCATTTGTTTGCCTTCCACTTATATTTTGAGTCTTTAAATCAACCGAACGCCCAGCCTTTATTCTTCGAGTTAGTGCGTTCTCGGACGCCGCCGGGGCAAGCGCTAGATATTATCGCCTCCCGTCGTCCCTTCGATGATCCTAAGGTGGAGCGAGTCTATTACCGCTTTCGGCCTTATCGGGCAACCATAGTCGATAAAACCCATATCCCCTACGCTTTGAATACCGGCTTGCTCAATAACTGGCAACAATGGTTTATTGATGCGGATTACTCAGTCACTCAACTGCCGAGCTACAAGCCGAGCGTTGCGGCCAATCCCTTTGAAGCTTTTATTCAAATTCCTGCCAGTGCGCGCTATCGATTTATGCTGACCCGCGCCCAAGATACCATTATGGGCTTTATCAAAGGCCCAGTGTGCCGTGGTCAGGTGGCGCTCAATGTCATTAACGATAGATTCTGGGTGTACTTTGTGACTCCAGATTATATGGACGACACTGACTTTAGCGCTTTTTACCATTCCCAACTTGAAAACCTACGTATGCCTGCAGAGGAAGAAAGCACTGCACTCGCAGTAACTTGGGTGAAATATGCCGCCAAGCAAGGCAAATATATGCGGGCGCGTAATCAGTTCTTGAACGAGAAATTCAAAAACGGTCAGCACCTTACCATAGACGGACTCTGGGATGGCGACGACACCAATGATAATGCCAGCCTGACAGTATTTCGCCATTTCGACAATGCCACTGTGGTCAAAGGCTTAGTCGGCGAACCGCCCAAAACGGCTTGGATTATCGATTATGCCTTGCTGGAGCGTATCCACTATTTATTGGTCGCGGGTTTCGATGTTTATGGTAACTACGGCCACCAGCTATTAACTCGCTTATACATGGATTTTTTACGCATGGAGGGGGAATCGAATTTCCTGACCCTGTTGCCGCAGGAGGAAAGACGCAAGCAGTTGAGTGATTGGTATCAAGGGGCTGGTACTCAGCTCACGGCCTTTATCGCAGGGGATATCAACACCTTTCATCAGCCTACAGGCGTACTCTACTTTAGCGACGATCTAAAGGGCGAGCTGTATCAAAAACTCGGACAGAAGGTTGCTAAGGTTCAACCCAATCGATATCACATAGAAAACAGCAGCTTGCAAATACATAGCAAAGCACTTTTACACACATTAGATCGATTAAAAGGCACACAAGCGACCCTGTTACCTGAACTAACCATGATCATGGTCGAACCTGAAAAAGCGGGTAAAGCTGAGATATTTACCTTAGTTCGCAATAGCGCCCATCGGAATATTTCTAGCCTGTTTAATGAGGCGAGTAACCGCGAACCCGCTAAAGATGACGTCACTTTAGTGCATGGCTTATTGGGCAGTTATCCTGAGGCATTTTGGCGAGTGAAAGAACAGGACTTGCCTAACGTCGTGGCGACAGTTGAGAAAATGCAAACTGAAAAAGACTATGAGGCACTGTTAGATATGGTGGGTGTACGCCGTACTGATCCGAAGTTTTGGGCCTTTAGTGACGAACTCAATCAGATCTTTTTCGACAATCACCCGATAGAAAGTGGGTGGCTGGATTACAACCGACTGCAAAATCGTTAATAAAAAAGGGGAACGCTAGCGTTCCCCTTCCTTTCAAATCAACCCAGTAAACTTACCAGATCTTAACGCGATCTTCTGGAGCCAAATACAGCTTGTCGCTAGGCTTAACATCGAATGCAGTATACCAAGCATCTAAGTTACGCACGGTCAGCGCGCGATACATGCCGGGGGCATGTCCATCGGTTGCCACCCGAGCACGCAGGGCTTCGTCACGCATCTTAGTGGCCCAGGTTTGCGCAAAGCCGATAAAGAAGCGTTGATCACCCGTAAAGCCTCCAATCACTGGGGCATCTTTGCCTTTAAGCGAGGCGTGGTAAGCATCATAAGCGGCGGCTAAACCTGCTACGTCGGCAATGTTTTCACCTAAGGTCAACTTGCCATTCACGTGTAAATCAGGGAAAGGCGCATAAGCATCAAACTGCTGCACTAACGCATCGCCTTGCTTATCAAATTGAGCAAAGTCAGCGGGCGTCCACCAGTTACGCATAGCACCAGTCGAGTCAAAGGCCGCACCATTGTTATCAAAACTATGGCTGATTTCATGGCCAATCACAGCGCCAATCGCGCCATAGTTGTAAGCGGCATCGGCCTTAGCATCGAAGAATGGCGGTTGCAAAATACCCGCAGGGAAGTTAAGCGCATTTTGCACCGGTAAGTTCACCGCATTCACCACTTGCGGCGTCATCCACCACTCGCCTTTATCCATTGGTTTACCAATCTTGGCTAACTGGTGGCTGTACTCTACTTTTTCGCCATTGATGGCATTGGCGTAGGCATTGGTCGCAGTCACTGCATAGCTGTCGTAATTGCGCCATTTATCGGGATAACCCACGCCCACCGCCATAGTTGCCACTTTTGCAAGGGCTTCTTTCTTGGTTGAAGGGTCCATCCAATCGAGTTTTTCCACTCGCTGACCGAAGGCGGCCACTATGTTATCCACCATAGCGCTGACTTCTGCTTTGGCCGAAGCGGGGAAATATTGCTCGGCATAGGCATGGCCTACGGCATCACCTAAATATTGGTCGAGTGCCGCTAAGGCACGTTTATCGCGACTGCGCTGCTCTGGCGTGCCAGAAAGCTTAGTGCCATTAAAGGCAAACGAAGCGTTGTCGATAGCCGATGGCAACACATCAGCATGGCTGTTGATATGGTGGAACACGAGCCAATCTTTCCATGCTTCTAAAGGCTCAGAGGCCACAAGCGCAGAAAGTCCCGTAATCGCCGTTGCATGGTAGGCCGCAAATTTAGGCTGATTGCCCAGTTGCGCCGCCGCTAGAAAGGCAGTCCAATCGATGCCCGGTGCTTTGGCATCAAAGTCAGCACGGCTCCATACACCCGAAGACTGAGTAAAATCTTCGCTTGCTTCACGGCTGGCGTGGGCTGCGGCAATCTTGTTTTCAAGGGCAAAAATACGATCGGCACGGACAGCGGCATCGCTCACACCCGCATCTTTGAGCAAGGTTTCAATGTAAGCGCGGTAAGCGGTGCGAATGTCGACCATTTTAGGATCGGCAGACAGGTAATATTCACGCTCAGGTAAGCCTAAACCGCCCTGTAAAAAGTAAGGTAAGACTTCGCCAGGCGTGGCTAAACCTTGGGTGACGAAGATCCCAAATAGGTTTTCGGTATAAAAGTCAGTCGCGTTGAGAGGGTCGACATCGGCGCGCAGATTTCCGCCTAACGCCGCAGATAAATCCTGCTTGCTCGCAATGGCCTCATAACGGGCAATATCCGCCTCGGCAGGCTTCATTCCTGCGGCATCAATAGCGGCGGTATCTGTGTAAGCCTTGTAGAAATCGGCGATACGCGCTTCGTCGCTCCCCACCGCATGTTGCGCTTTCACCAGATCGGCAATCAAACTGGTTTTATGCTTTTCGGTTGCTTCAAAGGCAACGAGGAAAGCGCCAGTGCTGGAGCGATCTGCTGGGATCATCGTTGTTTTCATCCATTCGCCATTGGCGTAGGTATAAAAATCATCCCCTGGTTTTACCGTTGGCGTCATAGCCGCGACATTAATGCCAATCGGCATTTGAGCCGCAATGTCTTGACTTTTTGGTGCATTTTCGCTGGTTTTTACGGTGTTTTCTGTGGTGTTATCACTGCAAGCAGTGAGCCCAGCCAATACTGAAGTTGACAGTAACAGCACGGGAATAAGACGGTCCGACATGAATGACTCCTCTCTTTTTTATTATTGTATTTATAGTGTGATTGCTAAGTTTGGCAGTGTAACTGGCACTGAATGAAGAAGTAAAACAAAGCCAATTTTTATGATAGAAAGTTAATGCAAACAATTTGAGCCAGACGCTTAAACACGCAGCTTAGCATCATCACGACCGCGCTCAACTGCAGGCACAAAAAAGCCGACGCTATGTCGGCTTAATCAAGTTTGGCTAACGACTACTTTATAATTTGATCTGAGTGTACTGAGTCCACGCAAGCACTTGTCCCATCTGAGGAATGATCCATACTGCCGTGTGCTCATTTTGATAAACACGATAATAAAATAAATCTTCATCACGGATATCATGCTTACGAATTTCACGGTAGAACTGCATAGCAGAATGGCTGACTTCATCCGGTTTTGTCAGTTCTTTTTGTAACACTTTAACGTGAAAAACATCGACTTTAAGGTCATCAATTGTGGTCTGGTACTGCTCAAACTCACCGCGGATAGTGTATTTAATCGGCGTCGTTAAACAATCTTGATCTGTAATACAGGAGGTTGAATAAAACTTACCCTTATTTTGCCCTTCATAGACCAGAGACATACTGAGATCGTTACGAACTAAGAGTTCGCCCGCGACGGGAAAATAAATATCCGCATGGTAATTATGCTCAAGTAACTCACCCATTCCTTTATCATCCGCAGGGAGGACAATACGGTTATAGCGAATGCGCTGCTCCATTATTTGGCTCAGCGGAATAAACTCCGCCATATTTAATCCTGCGGGTTTTGCATCTATCGCCGTGATATTGATGATGCCGTGACCACTGCAGGCATCGGCGTCCAGCTCAGGGCAAATCGCCATCGAATAATTTTTGCCATCTGTTGAGGTAAATGCACTGAAGTAATTAAGGTTATTGATGTGATTTCCCTCTGGCGCTAAATGTTTTTGCCACCATGAAGGATGTAAACGATCCTCATCACCAATATAGAAGGTTCGCGCCGTCCCCAGCGTGCCACCAATATTGAGGCTGATATATTTATCGGCATGCCATTTAGCCACCTGTTTAACCACCGCATGATGGTCGCTCACATACCAAACGATTGCCAAGATAGCGCACAAGAGGGCAATACCAGCAACTTTAGTCCAAACCGACACCCCCACTAAGGCATCACGAATTGCATTCGCATCATTGATCGCCAGCATCTTTACATGGGATTGTTCAGAGATATGCAATTGATAACCGCGGCGTGCCACGGTTTTAAGCTGCACTTCGGTATAGGGTTCGAGCTTTTTACGTAAGGTACTGATGCATTGTGTTAAAGAGGTAGGAGCAACCACCCTTTCAGGCCAGCCGACCTGCAGCAATTCTTCCTTAGTAAAAATGGCATTCGTGGATGATAACAGCAGCACTAATAAGGCCGTTTCGGAAAAAGTCAGGCTGATGGTTGTCCCATTCACATGATCGACTAATTCCTTAGCCTGTTCATCTAACATTAAATAAGATGTGATTTTATGCATGTTAAACGCCTGAAAGATCAGCCAATACTGATAAAGTTTGATTACACTAACAACATGCAATCATCATGTGACATTGTTTCTTTCCAAGAAAACGATGATATGCAATCACCAAGTCAAGATGGTTAATTTTACCTTTTAACAACATATAAGAGTGTGACTCTATACTCAGTTTAGTCATTGTTTAATAAGTACAAAGTTAGACTAATACAGAGGTCGCTAAACTAGATTTCTTGGTATTTAAAGATCCAAGAACAACACAAAAGTAATGCACCAATCCAGCCACCCAGCAAACCATACATTAAGGGTAAGCCAAGCCCAGTTTGAGCAAGCAGAGTGAGACTACTTTTAGCCGCGAGTGTATCCGAGGGAGTCGCGAGTAAATTTAAAGCACGGAACAGATCAGTGGGGTTCAACAAAATCAGTAGATTGAATACAGTACGATTAAACATCTCACTCATTCCAACCACTGCACTGAGTAAAATCAGATCATAAACCAGCACAAGCACAAACCATAAAATGAGTAATATCCCCAGTGCCTTAGCTTTTTCTCGCACACACAAGCTAACCCAATAACCCAAGAGCACGAACACTAATGACAGTAAAATACTGCTCATAATCAAATGGGTAAACCCGATCGCTATGGATAGCTGGGCCTGAGTATCGCCCAGTGATATCAGTATTAATCCTGTTAAACCAAAGCCCAAAATGCAGGCAATGGTCATCACACAGGCATGGCCTAAAAACTTGCCGCACACCAGATGCCAACGTGCTAATGGATAGGTCAGCAGTAACAACAGAGTGCCGGATTCTTTTTCACCAACAAAGCTGTCATAACTCAACAAAATCGCACCTAAAGGGAGCATAAATACCGATAAAGTGACTAACCCAGAAAGGATTTGGGCAGGCTCAAATACCACTAAGTTGCCGGACACTGCGCTGCCCATAAAACTCACACACAGAGATAGCAGCAACAAGATTCCCGCCATCATCCATAACCAACGATTACGTAAATTATCCTTAAACTCTTTGGCGGCTATGGTGCTCACTATGCTCAGAGCACTTAAACGATGGTGCAAAACCTCGGAACGGTTCATAGGACTGATTCCAAATTAATCGCCTGATTTATATCTGTTCTGTTAATAGTCTTTGTGGGCATTTTTGACGACTGAAGGGGGCAAAGACTTTCCATGTAATGATGAAACACACTCTGCAAACTAGGAGGTTCAATAGAAAAATCCCCCGCGGGCACTTTTTGTAATAAGTGATTTAACACGGCTGACTTTTGCTCCTGTGGCACGACGAGCATGAGTCCCTGCCCCGCATTTGTCTTAACACATACCGCTAAAATAGGATCCGCTAACAATGCTTGCCTTTGAGTATTAGATAGAAAATGCAACAAGATATGATTTGGCAACTGAGTCGCCGCCCTCAGGGAGGTTAAGCTTCCCGAAGCCAACATTCGCCCTCGACCTAAGATCAAAGCGCGATCCATCTGATCTTGTACTAATCCCAACTCATGGGTACTGATAATAATGGCGCAGCCCTGCGCCCTGAGCTGAGCAATTTTTTGATACAGGAAGGCCGATGCCAAGGGATCTAAGCCAACTGTCGGTTCATCGAGTAACAGTACCTTAGGCTCAGCCAATATCGCCTGCGCCAATCCAAGACGTTGCCGCATCCCCTTAGAAAAAGTACTCAAGCGCTTATCTTTAGCGGCCTCTAAACCAAATTCAGCAAGTAATTCATGTACTTTAGGCAAGGCAACGCCCTTAAGCTTAGCGAAATATCGCAGTAGCTCATTGGCGGTCATATTGTCATAAAAACTCACATTTTCAGGTAAATAGCCTAAGGACAAACTCTGCCGCACTTGTTGGGAGCTCACACTATGACCTTGAACTTGGAGCAGACCACTTGTGGGGGTAAGTAATCCCAAAATAAGCTTGAGTAACGTAGATTTACCCGCACCATTATGCCCAAGGAGTGCGATCACTTGACCCGCTAACACCTCAAAACTCACATCATCCAGTGCCTTAAACTTGCCATAGCATTTACTGATATTTGTCGCTTTAACAACCACATCAGCATTCACTACAGGCTTATTTGCTGAGCAGGTCATAGTTTGATGATTCATCGCGAACCTCCATCAATCAGTACGTGCGCGCCACTTTGCATTAGGGGAAAACTATCACTTATACCGCTCGTCACTTGTGGCTTAAATTGGCGTTCCACCCAGCGCAGTAACAACACAACGGGGCTTTCCATCAACAGTTTGGCTTCAGGATAAAGCCAAAACAGTTTATCTAAACTGTCATTCGGCCTATGGGTAATATCCCCGAATCCATCGCCATTCAGATCCCAGCCTTGATATTCCGACCAGTAATTCCCCTGCCCCTGATAACTCCATTCAAGTTGAGTTTCTCCGACATATTTGACTTGGGTTTGATTGGCCATAATACGATTATGCCAAAGGCGATTTTCCTCTCCGCCCATGGCCATACTGATCCCGGTATCGCTGTGGCTAAACTCGTTATCTTGAATACGGTTATGTTGAGCGGCGTAAATAAAAATACCTTTCCCTTCATTGCCAAGCTCCACAGTGCCCTTAGGGTTATGGATTTGACTCGCAACATTGGCTTGCACATGGGATGCCTCCGTAATGTTGAGCAAAATGCCAAAGTCCCGCGCCTGAGTCACACGGTTGTGGTGCAGGTAAATATGGGTTGAATTCATTAGGGCATAACCGCCATCGACGGCAATCGCTTGGTTTTGCCACGCTTCGTCGGCTTGGGTATACATATAGTGAATACCATATTGCAGCTTAGTGAATTGATTTTCATAAATGCGGCTGTGGGTAACGGACTCTAAATACACACCATCACGGACAAAAATCAGCTGATTTCGGTCAATTTGTGGCGAATTAACATGCTTAAGATAAATGCCATCACCCCGATCAAGCACATGAATGGCGCCGTTGCCACTAATACTGTTGTCCGAGATGGTGGGCGAGTTTAGCTGTTCGCCATAAATACCAAAACCCTCACCCACCAAGCGGTTTCCCTTAATCAGCACATTATCCGCCCCTTTTTTGAGTAAAATGGCGGCATCACGGTAATACAGATCCCGTCCCCAGTGGCGGATATTGAGCCCCTCAATACTCACCTGCGGCGCCTCAATGACCAACGCACTGCCTTGGCGCAGTGCATCTAATGTCGCGCCTATTTCCCCCTTTAGCGAAATGGATTGCGTCACCTTAAAGGAGCCTTCATACACCCCAGTGGCTAGCACTAAGGTGTCACCTGCTTGAGCTTTGTTAAGAGCAAGGGTGAGTGAATCTGTATCTGTTACCCGAATGAGTGCTGCCCAAGTACCGAAAGAGGCAAAGCACAGCAGCCAGATAAGGACGAGATGCAGCTTCATCATCACAACCTTATTTATCACCCGCGAGCAGTTCTAGGGTGATGTCATCAAATCTCAGCACTCGGCCACCGTATTCCTTAGCAAAGGCTTCGGCGGCAGCTTTGGTACTAAAAGGGGCAACGGCAGGTCCCATCACAGCTTTCTTAGTCGTACCGTAAACATAGAAGGCATTTTGAGCATCAATAAAGGCGCCATCGTCAGGCTGATCCCAATCGGTCGTGCCCGCGTCATGCACCATCATGTAATCAATTTGTCTTTTATTTTCAGGCTGTAATGCAAAGTTAAACATATCGCGGCTAGAACAAAACTTAGGTACCGTTTTCTCAGCCTTGAGATGCACTTGCCCTTTAGGTCCGGGATATTTAGTGATCACCATGCCGCATAAATGGCAACGGTCATGCTCGTGGATCATCTCGGCTTTATGAACATGGTCTGTGGCCTCGCTTTTATTACAGCCAAATAGCAAGGGCACTAACAGCAACAATGCATAGTATTTCTTCATCCTATTTATCCTTTTATTAAAAATATCAACGCCTCGCCAGATTCCTTGCAGGGACAGATCTTTACGGCGAGGGTTGATAGAAACGGGTTTCATCTTTCATTCATTTTGCTTTGTGCTTTTGCAATCGCATTATCGATTGCTTCACGGTTGATACTGTCGCCATTGTGTTTGAGCAGGAGCTGCCAATGGTCAATGGCCTCTTGGTTACGAGCATGCAAGTAAGCATCTCCCGCGAGTAACATATGGGTTTGAGGCTCAAAGGGAGAGAGTGCTAATGCTTTGGCAATCACCTCTTGGGTTTCAGGTGTCATTTGCCGAAGCTCGCGGTAATAAAGCGCGTTAGCTTTTGCCCCTAACACTTCGGCATCTTCTCCCCCTATTTCGAGTAATTTATCCAAGGTCAGCACCGCATCTGAGTACAAACCTCCCGCATTGTAAGCCAGAGCTAATGACATAAGTGCCAAGGTGTTTTGCGGCTCACTCTGAGCCCAACGACTGGCTTTGGTGATCTCGGCCGCGACTAAATAATCAATATTTTCATCAATCCGACCTTGATCCCAATCCCTAAAACGGCCTGTTTGACTGTAGATAGCAAGGGTCAGCAGCACTAGGACGATTCCCATCGCAAAGGGCACCTTGCTCGACATGTTTGGCAACTGTGCGATTCCCATGACTAGGTTTAGACGCATGTGCTGCCAGTAAATGTAAGCAATAAACAACAGTAAACTGATGCCAATGCCTAGTCCTAAGCTCACCATTCCAGTCTCCATTTCACTCTCCAAACAACTCGTTTTAGGAGCCTGATTAACCGTGTGCAGGCATCATCTTTTTATTTTTCATCTCTTTCATTTCGCTGGGTTTCTCAATATTTTTCAGTTCAATTTCAAAGATAAGTGCTGACTCAGGAGGAATAATACCTACGGCTTCAGTGCCATAGGCAAGGCTTGCTGGTACCACAAAACGGTATTTAGACCCCACAGGCATCAACTTTAATCCCTCTTCCCAAGCGGGGATCACCGACATTAATGCAAACCGAGTGGGCTCTTTACGCCCAACCGTATTTTCAAACTCAGTCCCATCGATAAGAGTGCCAACATATTCCACTGTGACCACATCTTCTGGATTGGGTTTATGACCTTTACCTTGGGTTAAGACTTCGTATTGAAGACCAGAGGCGGTAACTTTAACGCCAGACTTTTTTTGATTTTCAGCAAGATATGCTGCACTTGCCTTTTTAGTTTCTGCCATTTGTTTTTCAGCAACGACAGTTCTTGCGGCATTGAGTTGTTCTGCTCTTTGGTTCAGGTAGGTCAGCACTTCTTCGTCGGTTAATTGCTGTTTATCTTTAAGCGCATCCACAAAACCTTGCACGACTAAGTCGACATTCACCTCTGAACCCAATTCAACTTGGTTGTAGACTTGACCAGAAATGTAATTACCAATGGAAGCGCCAATGCTGTAAGAGGTTTTATCTGCATCGGTTTTCAGACTTGTGCCGGCAAAACTGGCTACCGAAACAAATAATGCGGCGCAGGTCGCCACTGTGATGCTTTTGGGGATAAAAGAAGTTGGCATACGTGTTTTCATTTTATGTTCTCTACAATGTTAACCCTGTGGGTTTCGCCTTTTGGCCCTGCAAACCAAACCGATAAAACATCGGTTCTGTGTGTTACTAAGGTTTTTCTGTTACTCGACCTGACATACGCCAGCCATAAATACCATCGGCCATATGACGCACACCTGTGTAACCTAGCTTCATGGTTTCTCTCGCCGCCATATTGCTGCTAGTGCAAAGGCGGTTAGCGCAGTAAAACACCATGACTGCATCTTTATTCTTTGGAAGTAACTCTCTCCAATTCTGAACATTGAAAAAAACTGCTCCGGGGATAAAACCTTCTGCCCATATCTCCAGTGTATTTACGTCGAAAAAATAAACGCCTTGCTTGCCGACTAAGGTTTCCGCTTCCATCATCGAAATGGGATTTAATTGGATTTCGTTATAGGGCACTTCAGACATTTCTGAGCCACCACCGGCGATGACTGGCATCGCAGTCACGCCTAAGGCCAACACCATCAATATTCGGCTTACACTTTGACGAAGCATGTTATGCATAATTAGGCTCTCATATTCCCCGACACCCAAAGGTGTCGGGGATGACTAGGACTCAAGTTAAACTATATTTTCTTCGCACTCAGCGCATTACCATCAATAATGGCTTGGGCTTGGGTCACATAGGTCAAGGCGGCATCTAAGCGTTTTTGTGAGTAACGCGCACCATGAACCCCCCATGAACCATCGGCTTTAATCAGCTTGAGGACATCTTGAGCTTTATCGGTCAACAACAGCACTTGTGTCTTATCTTCTACCGATAACTTCGCCATATTGGGCGACTTATCGATGCTAATAAGGGCTTTTTCTACTTTGGCATAGGTTTCTTTCACTGGTTTTTGCCACTTCTGAACTTTGCCGTAGATTTGCTGTTGATCTTTAAAGTGCAGACCCTCACCCAACTTAGATTGGAATTGGCTATGGCAGCCTTTGTTATCCACTACATCGTGATCAGAAGCGGAAGTACGAGCACAGGTCCACATGAGATCGAGGTAGTTATGGCCATTTTCGTCCTTCGCCACAGTCCAGCCCTTAGTGGATGAGTCGCGAGACTTACCTTCAGGTGGGTTAAGCGTCTTACGCAATGGATCGACATCGATTTTCCACATGTGCGACTTACGAACGTTGTCGAAACCGGCCATATCAGGGAACTGGATCGCGGTGAAGTTTTCACAACTACCCATGTTTGGCATGTGACAGCTTTGACAAGTTTGTTTACTGTGGGTCTTGGTATTACTAGCAATTTCAGCCTGTGCCGTATGGCAATCGGTACATTCTTTGATGAGTTTTGGTTTAGTAATACCGGATTTCCAATCACCATCAGTCACTTCGTGTGGATCATGACAGGTAGAACAACGCATACCCTTATCGTAGTGAGATGAGGCAAACATTTGCGAACCTTCTGTACCACAAGATGGGCACGAAGATTTCATCTTCACGTTAAAGGCATATTCCAGTTTTTCTTTACCCTGTGGGGTTTGCGCAAGCTCTTCTACGAAGTTAAAACGCTGGTGACAACGCTCACAGTTAGAAGGCATACCACCACCGATACCGCCGTCTAAATGACCACCTGCGCCATGACACTCTTCACAGGTAATACCGAGTGACACTGTATGTTTTTGTAGCTCTTTAGGATTACCAAGGGCTGCAAAAAACTCATCTTTAGTTTTAAAATCAAACTTAAAGGTGTGGCACATTTCGCAATAGGAACTCGCAGGTTGGAATAAGAATTCCTTCTCGTATTTAGCACCATAGGAGCTCATACCCCACTGGTGTGAACCACTCGCGCCAAAATCTTCCATTTTAGTTGGAAATTCAGGAATAACTTTCTGAATTTTCTTCGCCATTTCAGGGGTTAACCATTCAGCCCAACCACGGGAGAATTGATTACCACCGGCGACCATAGTGCCAGTACCATCTTTGAGTAAACCGTCTTTCACATGGAAAGTACCGCGTACTAAGTAGCTATCGATAAAGCCGTATTTGGTTCTTGGTGTTCCCACCGTCGCATAAATTGCATCAGGGGTAATGCCGTCTGGCAGGATAGAAGTATCCTTAGTGCCATACATGGTTTTGTTTAAATCGTTATCGACTTCGGGATGACTCCCCGGGAAACGTAAGGTTTTTGAATGGCGTGAACGTTTCCACTTTTCATATTGTGGACCGTGGCACTCACCACATTTTTCAGGACCAACAAACTTATTTGGGAAATCCAAAATCGACTTGGCACCGAGTCGATATTGCAATGCCATAGGGCGATTGCCCTCTTGATGTTGGCTATATTTTTGGCTATCACCACCGTGTAAGTATTCTTCACCACGGTCACTGACCTTATAGGTTCCTTTTAAACGACCTTGCTCGGCATATTTAAATACCGGATGATTTTCAAAAAGAAAATCAAACAACTCTTTTTCCTGAACAATATAATCCTGCAGTGTTCTTACACCACGGGATTCTAGTGTTAGATCGGGATTAGCCATAATTCCCTGAGCTTCCGCACTCTGTTGTTTATTACCATAGCCAGGCTTTACCTCGCCCGGTTTAGCATCGGATGCTATTCCGGCCACACTGACGATAGTACCTAAACAAAACAGCACGCTGAGTGCTATTTTGGATTTCCATCGTTTCATCATTCACTCCTAATTATCATTAGTTTTATATTTTCCACTGAACCTAATTGCTCACTGAACGACATAAACAATTGACCAGTTACAGCATGGTGGAGGCAAAAAACCATTAAAAATCAGAGCTAGAGCACACTAAATTTGCGCTGATAAATCAAGATGAATAAAATCAACAAAAACAAATAAAATACAATAGCTTACAAAATTAATGTCATTTGTTTTTTAGAAATTAAAAAGCACATTTCAGTTATAAAAAAAACTAAAAATTCATTTTACTTTTCAAAAAACATCAAGCGTAAAAAGGAATAATTTAATAACGGATAAGATCACATTATTAAATACAAAACTCGACTAATCTTAAAATCAACAGTGATTAAAGCTTGTGATTAAACTGACTTTTACTACGAAGAACTTATATGTACATTTAAAATCACAAGAAAATAACTCAAGTTTCTGAGCTAATTTAATAAAAATCAGCATGTGAAAATCACACTGGTAAAATAGCCAACTGTAAACACTATATTACCGCGACCACATTATTCTAAGGCATAATAAATGACAACTATGCTTCCAGAAATTGGACATATATTACTGATCATCAGTAGCGTATTGGCATTATTTTCTGCAACACTGACCTTAATCGGTGTTAAGCAGAATAATGCCTATCTGGTGGGATTAAGCCCGACACTCTTTAGAGCCATATTTACCTCAGTTTTCGTTTCACTTCTTTGCTTAATTTATTGCTTTATTACTGATGATTTTTCTGTTGCTTATGTCGCAAACCACTCGAATAGCCAATTAGCCTTGGGTTATAAAGTGGCCGCCGTTTGGGGCAGCCACGAAGGGTCAATGCTGTTTTGGATATTTGCGATTACCCTTTGGGGCGCGATCATCAGTTATCGCATAAAGATGGCGGATTGCACTCAGGATAAGGCCAGCGATAAATACCAAGACGCCCTGTATTTTGCGAGGCTGTTGGCCATTTTGGCATTAGTGATCCTTGGTTTTAACTTATTTTTACTCTTTACCTCTAATCCCTTTGCCCGCTTATTACCTAACATTCCGATTGAAGGGCGAGATCTTAACCCCATTTTGCAAGACATAGGGCTCATACTGCATCCGCCCATGCTCTTTCTTGGTTATGTTGGCCTCACTGTTTGCTTTGCTGCAGCGTTAGCATCACTGCTCGGTGGTGGTTTTAATACTCGTCAAATTAACTATTTACGACCTTGGGTATTATTAGCGTGGGTGTTTCTAACGGGTGGCAATGCCTTTGGATCTTGGTGGGCCTATAACGAACTGGGTTGGGGTGGTTGGTGGTTTTGGGATCCTGTCGAAAATGCCTCCTTTATTCCTTGGCTTGTGGCAACAGCATTAGTCCATTCCCTCATTCTCACTCAACGTACTCATGGCTTTAAACTCACGACTTTACTGCTGTGCTTATTGGCATTCTCACTCAGTTTACTCGGTAGCTTTTTGGTGCGCTCCGGCATAGTGCAATCGGTACATGCCTTTGCCGCCGATCCGACCCGTGGCATGTCAATCCTCTGCTTATTAGTGATTTTTGTTGGGGCTGCGTTACTCATTTTTGCACTCAAAGCCCACCATTTAAAACAGGATGTGGCTTTCGCGCTTTTCAGTAAGGAAACGCTGTTACTGCTCGGGATCGTTATCTTAGTCGTAGCAGCCTTTTCCGTATTACTCGGTACATTTTACCCTTTGATCTATGAGCTACTCGATTTAGGTACACTTTCAGTGGGTGCCCCTTATTTCAACGCTATATTTGTCCCCCTCACTTTCTTGCTTGTCCTGTTAATGGGCATTGCGCCCTTAGTGCAATGGCAAATAGTGCAATGGCAAATAGCGCAATGGCAAAATGCCTCAAAGACTCGTATTACTTCCCTGCTCATTCCTAGCCTAGTGATATTAGCCGTCGCTGGCTGGGTAAGCTTACAGGCCGCCTCGGGCAGTAGCTTATTTTTACTCCTTGGCACTGCCGCAGCACTTTGGTTGCTAGTGTGTTTATTGCTCACGATATTGGCAGCCTCGGGATTAGGTAGACGAATATATGCCCGGCAATTAACCCAAAACCGCAATGAGCACGACTTAAATCCTCCAGTTAAGTCATCAAAACAAGGGTTTATAGCCATGCTATTCGCCCACTTTGGGGTGGCTATCACTATTATTGGTGCAACATCCGTCTCCTTTTTTGAACAGGAAGCCCTCCTCAGAATGGGCCCTGGCCAAGGTAAACCGTTGGCGGGTTATATCTTAGTGTATGAAAGCACTGAGAATGTTGAAACAAACAGCTTTACCGCCATTCAGGCCAATATCAGTATCCGCGATGGTGCGAATGGTGAACGGGTTTTAAGCTATATCACACCACAACGGCAAACCTTTAAAAGCAATGGGATGGAAATGTCCCACGCGGGTATCGATCATGGATTCTGGCGGGATATTTATGTGTCTATGGGGCTGCAATTAAGTGACAGCGAATACCTTATCCGCATCAGCTATAAACCCCTTGCGAGTTGGATCTGGCTTGGTGCGCTATTAATGATGCTAGGTGGGGCGATTGCCGCTTGGCCTACTCGCCATTTTAGCTACCAAGCTGATTTAACAACCTTAGGTAACCTATCCCATCACGAACCACAGGAGACACTTGCCTAATGAATCCAATATTGCGCTTTTTAGTCTTACTGCTCCCTATCACCTTATGTGGGATAGATATCCCATGCTTATCCGTAGCGCAAGCTCAGCCCATATCAAGCCTTTCCTACCAACAACAGGCAATAGATATCAGTAAAGTGCTGCGTTGCCCTATGGCGACGAATCAAAGCCTATTTGAATCACAGGCGCCAATCGCCCACGAGCTCAAAGCACAAATATTCTCGATGCTGGAACAGGGGCAAAGCCAAGATGAGATTATCGATTTTATGGTGCAACGCTATGGTCAAAAAATCCGTTATCAACCTGAATTTAAAGCCTCCACCTTCGCACTTTGGTTTGGGCCACTGCTGTTATTAGTGCTTGGTGTTGGGTTGTGTCTCGCATTGGTAACCCGTAGAAAAACACAAACGACTATTTAAAAGTAAAGGATAACCAGATGAAATTACACTATTTTCCCTTTGTTCTACTCGTGTGTTTGGGTCTGTTTTCTAATAGCAGCTCAGCCCACTCACTAGACAATAAACTCTACAGTACAGGAGAGCCCCTCCCTAAGCCCCTTGTGATGACTGGTTTTATAGAAATGCAGCACGCACGCGGCGTACCAGAAGTTCCCTTTATTGATGAATCAGGACAAACCCAAACCCTAAAACAGCACCAAGGAAAATTGGTTTTAGTCAATCTTTGGGCAACCTGGTGTGCACCCTGTTTAAGGGAAATTCCAGAACTCCAAAAGCTTAAGCAGCAGTATCAAGGGAAGAATATCGCCATCATTCCAATCTCTATCGATGAAGAATCTAAAGATGTACGCCCTTTTCTTAACCAACATGGCTTTAGCGGCTATGCCACTTGGCTTGACCCGGAGCAAAACATAGAACAAATCATTCCCGCGAATGTCGTACCCGCCAGTTATATTTTTGATGCTAAAGGTAATCTTGTCGGTTTTGTGCGGGGATATCTCGATTGGGCTGATAAAGACGTTGGCCCTTATCTTGATCAACTGATTGCAAAATACGGCCAATAATCACCAAGTAACACAGACTCACAATATATTTCTCCATTCGGTCATCCGCCAAAATTTACCGAAACCCGCTGCCGTCTATTTGGCTGCGGGTATTTTTATCTCTACCCCATCTTTGTATTCTGCGACGCATTTCTTTAAAATTGCCGCCAAACTCTTTATTTCAAGGCAAATCAGATGAAACTCACCCGCTTAACTCAACCTATTTATGACCACTTATATCGTGATATCAGTGAGTTTCGTAGCACCTTCGACTTGCCCGTTAATGATGTTGATTCTTTAGATGACAAGGCCGATACCTTACATACTTCACTGATTATTGAGGAGTTAACTGAACTTGCAGAAGCCGATAGCCGTATCGAACAGGCCGATGCCATAGTCGATTCTGTATATGTGTTAATGGGGCGTTTGGTGCATTTAGGCGCACAGGCCATGACCGACAGACTCGAAATCAGTTACCTGATTGACTTGTTGCTTTGCGTGGCTCAAAACCGTGAAATCGACTTTATTAGCTGCTGGGATGAAGTCCACTCGAGCAATATGAGTAAAGTGTGCCGTAACGAGCAAGAACTGGCCGAGACCATTGCCTTCTATGCCAAGCAAGGTGTTGAAATTGTCGGTAGTCAGCAAGGTGATTTCATCATAGCGAAATGCGCTAAAGATGTGGAAATGGCAGGTAAAGTGGTTCGCCAAGGCAAGGTACTAAAATCGGTTTACTATCGCCCAGCGGATCTGACAACACTGGTTAAAGCCTAACCACGGCAAGCCTAGGAAAGCACTTAACTAAGTGCGTCCTAGGATGCGTTGAACAAGGCTAAAACGGCAGAACTCAGTCCGATGTATCACTCTTACGATATTCTAAAATATCCCCAGGCTGGCACGACAGGTACTCACAAATACTCGCCAGTGTTTCAAAACGCACGCCTTTCACCTTGCCGCGTTTTAGCAGGGATAAATTCGCTTCGGTAATGCCAACCGCTTTGGCAAGCTCCTTAGAACTCACCTTCCGTATCGCCATCATGACGTCTAAATTAACGATAATGTCCAAAATTACACAAACTCTTTGTTTTCTGCCTCAAAATCTCGGGCAGCTTTAAGCAAATAAACAATCAGCAACATCAATAAAATCGTGGTGATATTGCCAAAATCGAGCGCCAAGTCGATACGGGTATCCTCAAAAAGCGACTTGTGATAGTAACCTACGCCTAAGGTTTGCAGTATCTCTATCACTAAGGCGGCAACCTTAAGCCAAACCAACCACAGATAACAATGCATACTTTCGTCGCTAAAAAACAAGCCGTCTTGATAGTAGGCTAATAATTTTTGCAGCCAATAAACACCCAGTAAAAACGTGATAAACAATGGACTTAACATTAACAGCAACAGGGTTTGACTCGCATCAGGCGATACCCATAGCGCTTGGAACAATCCATTATTCGATCCAAAACGTATCTCATCATGGACTAAGTAGCTATAACCCAGATACACCACCACAATCGTAGCGGCCAACAAAATCACCCACCGGAAAAATGCACTGATTTTTATTAACTTTTCTATGTTTTTATTCATCACTCAATCCTAAATTTAATCCAATCCCAGTGCTCTTTAACCTTGGCTAGTATACTCGCTCGGTAAAATATATTGCAAAGAAATATAATTTTATTGTTTTACGATAATTAATTTTCGTATTAACATGATGTCACTTCTAACAACTCAAGGTTACAACAATGCGATTATCCTCCTTCACAAGCCAGTTATGCAGTGCTGCTATTGCCGCTATGCTACTCGCAAGCTGTTCAGCCTCAACCACTGAGCAAAAAGCCAATACGGATAGGCTTAACAGCCAGCAAGCCCAAGTGCCGCTCATTCCCATCGAAGATTTTTTCAATGAGCAAAATATTCACCATTTAAAAATGTCCGCCGACGGTAAATGGTTAGCCTTCACAAAGGAATACCAAGGTGCGAGCAATATTTATGTAATGGCGGATAAAAGCGATCTTGCAAGTGCGACACTCTTAACGCAGTCCATTGAACCTATTAAAGAATTTGAATGGTCATCAAACAGTAACGAACTCTTTTTTATGAAAGATAAAGGGGGGAATGAAAACACCCAAATTTTTAAACTCAGCTTTGAAACTCCCCAAGGCAAAATAGCGCCAAAAGAGCAGCAACTCACGCACAATGACAAGGTGAAATACAGCGTCATGGAACAGCCTAAGGATAACCCTGAGCAGCTGGTTGTGATGGCGAACCACGATGAATCGAGTCGGATGGATATCTATTGGCTCAACACCCATGATGGCAAGCTAACGCCTATTTTTGAAAACCACTTAAACTTGGTGCAAATGAAGTTTAATAAACAAGGGCATCCCGTTATTGGCAGTAGCACTAATCTAGATAACAGCTATAGCCTCTACACACTCATTGATGGCACTTGGCGTAAAATAATCCACACAGCTAAGGGTGAAAGCATTGATATCTTAAAAGTAAACGATGCGAAAAAACTCGCCTATATCAGTGCCAACATCGGTGAGCGGGATAAACAACAACTGCTCAAAGTTGATCTTATGACGGGAAAATATGAAACCTTACATAAAGATCCTAACGATGAAGCGGATGTTTATCAGGTATTGTTTAACGATGCTGGTGAACCTTTAGCCATTTCCTATTACGGCGGTCGCTTAAGAACCTATCCACTTGATACTGAGTTTGCTAAGCACTGGGATGTGATCAATAGGCATTTTAATCAAGATGTTGAAATAACCATTACCGAACGTAACGAGAAAAATAATCTCTGGCAGATCAACGTCGCGAGCGATAGGGCATCGAGCTTAGATTACCAATACAATGCCATTAATGGTGATATCCACTTACTCGCAGATATTCCTCCAAGCATACAACCAGAACTGCTATCACCCAGACAATCCCTAGTCTATACCGCAAGGGATGGTGTAAAAATTCAGGCTTATTTGACATTACCAAAGGGAAACCAGCACAATTTACCCACCATCATTCTGCCCCATGGCGGCCCTTGGGCTCGGGACTACTGGGCGCTAGACTCTGGTTACTTCCATGCGATTGCTCAGTTCTATGCCAACCGTGGTTATGCCGTGTTACAGCCAAACTTTCGCGCATCGACAGGATTTGGCAAACACTTCCTCAACTTAGGCAATAACAATTGGGGCACTGGCAGTATGCAAGATGACCTGACTGATGGGGCAAATTACTTGGTCGAACAAGGGATTGCGGATAAAAATCGCTTGGGGATCTTTGGCGCATCTTACGGTGGTTATGCGGCTTTATCCGGCGCGACTTTTACCCCAGATCTTTACCAAGCCGTGATCGCCTATGTGGGGCCGTCAAGCTTAGTCACGCTAATGGCGTCTTTCCCCGATTACTGGCGCCCCTATTTAGGTCAATGGTTTGAATCAGTGGGAGACCCGTTAATTCCTGAACAAAAACAAGATATGGAGAACCGCTCCCCAATTAATTTTGTCGATAACATAAGAGCACCGCTGATGCTTATCCAAGGAGCGAATGATCCGCGAGTGACTCAAGTTGAATCAGATAATATTGCGAAAAAGATGTACCAAAAATCGTTACCCGTTGAATACTTACTCGCCAAAGATGAAGGTCATGGATTTATCAAACGTGCGAACAAGCTCGCCGCGATAATTGCGACTGAACGTTTCTTTGGTAAGTACTTAGGCGGAAAAGTGGATAATAATGTCAATCCAGCTTTGCTTGAACATCTTAATAGCTTAAATGTTGATATAGAAAAACTGTAACCTTAATAAAGCGTTAGAAGTGCAATACAGATTTTGCCAAGGAAGGTGAAATATCTTAACAGGCTAACGCGGTTAACTGTGGGCCAATAGGCTAATCTATCAAGTATGACTACACCCCAAGAGATAAAAATGAATCCAGCAAAAGTTGTGCGTGCCGAGGTTAAGCAATTGACTGATTTACCCAATATTGGCAAAGCCTGTGCGGCGGATTTACGTTTGCTCGGCATAGATAAGCCTGAGCAGCTGTTAGATAGAAACCCCTACGAGCTGTATCAAACGCTGTGCGACAAAACGGGCCAGAGACACGACCCCTGTATGCTCGATGTGTTTATCTCCATCACCCGTTTTATGGCAGGTGAAGAACCTAAACCTTGGTGGTTTTACACCGATGAGCGCAAAAATACCTTAGAGAAATGATGCTTTAGCGACTATCTATCTGCCTGTTTATCCAATGGTATCGTTTCGGGCTCTTCCCTTAACCACTCACGCCAAATGGCCACCAGCAGGGCCATCAATACTGGACCAACAAACAAACCGACAAAACCCATGGTTTTTACGCCGCCGATCAGACCGAAAAAAGTCGGTAAGAAAGGCAATTTAATCGGCCCACCGACAAGATTGGGCCGCAGGGTTTTATCAACAATAAACAACTCTATGCTGCCCCAAAGAAACAAACCGACACCCGCCGTCATATCGCCTGTGCCGACAAGATAGAGTGAAATCAAGGTAAACATGGTTGGCGCGCCGCCAGGAACCAAGGCCATAAAGGCGGTTAACACCCCAAAAGCCACGGCCGAAGGTACTCCCGCAATCCAATAGGCAATCCCCAGCACTATGCCCTCACCAATTGCGATAAGCGTCATACCTATCACGGTAGAACTGACTGTTGCTGGCACCACACGGGAAAAACTATGCCAGCGAGCAGGCAGCACTCGCTCACCCACGATATCCAACTGTTTAGCCACTTGCGGACCATCTTTATAGAGGAAAAACAAAGTGATCAGCATAAAAAGTAAGGTCAATAACAACCCTAAAGTATTCCAACCCAATTGCAGCACCCAACGGGAAATGCCACTCAAATTCTGGCCACTAATGGCACTGATAATTTGGCCTAATTCATGGGGTTCACCAATAAACTGCTGCCATTGCAGGGTTAACCATTCACCCATCCAAGGTAAATCTTTGATCCACAAGGGCACGGGCGAACCATGTTGGTTAGTAAACACCAACCAATCAACCCAAGTCCTAATCTCTTGTAACGCATAGGAAAATACAAACACCAGCGGGATAATCAGCCCGAGCACAATACAACATAGGGCAATGGTTGCCGCCAACGCCGAGCGACCACCGCATTTTGCCAATAGTTTTTGATAGAGAGGCCAACTTGAAAAACACACAATCAATGCAGCTAAGGCGGGCACTAAAAAATCGATAAAAAAGAATACGCCAGCACACAAGAGCAAAACCAACAAACTACGACCAATAGCGGCATTACTGAAAATCGGCGTCATAGTGCTAAAACCCCCCACAATAAAATTCAACGATAAAATGGAAAACACTCTGCATTACCAGACAAGGTTAACGCTTAACCAACTCGTTCTACGAATCAGTTTATTGCGCAGTGCTTCCCATGGGCAATGACTTTAACACCGAATATTGAGCTGTGTATCTATTCAATCTTTGAAGACAAAAGGCCTTTAGATATCTATCAAAGGCCTAACATTTGGAATGAGCTTATTGAGCCGAAAGCTGCTCAACTACTTTCTCTGGCTGGCTAAAATCGGAAATACGCTGAATAACTTTACCATCCTTAACCCACAGTAAAGTAGGAATATTGCGGATTTTAAAATGATTAAATAACACACCTAATTCATCGATACTAAAATCGACTTGAGTTTGATAAAGCTGCTTAAAATCTTCGAGCGCTTTATTGTCTGTCCACAAGTGATTGACCACACCGTGCCACGATTTATTAGGCACTTTTTGCGCGAGATTATTTAAACCTTTTTGAACGGCAATACACTCTTTAGACATTTCTGGGCGGCTATCAGCTAAATACCAATCACACCATGTTGCGGTGAAAAAAAGTAAATGCTCACCTTGTTCCCAAGGTTTCAGTAACTTAGCTGTTTGTTCAGCACTGGGTGCCTCCGTTATCTGTGCAGTCAACTCTTGGCCATTCGCCAACATATCGATAAATTTATCTAAATTGGCATCAGACTCATGGCTAGTGTAAACCACATCACCAGCACGATTGATTAATACACTATAGGGTGTACCGACCAAACCTAAAGCCACACCTAACTCCCCTTCATTATCCAACCACACGGGCATAGTGAGCCCGAAACGCGCGATAACGTCAGCAATCTTAGGTTGCTCTTCATTAATATTGATGTTCACCGCGACGATATTAATCTTGTCCTGATATTTCTTCTGCAGGGCTTCAAAATGCGGCATTTGCTCCATACAAGGTTGGCACCAGGTTGCCCAAAACTTTAGGTATATCGGCTTGTCACCCGCAACACTGGCTAAAGTCACTTGCTGCTGATCTGGATAGGTTTTAAGTGCGATATCTTGATAGATTTTATTGCCCGCAAACGTAGCAAAACTCATAACGGCAAGGCACATAACAATGATTTTACGTAACAACATATTGTTTTCCTTAAATCTATAGATCACTCGCACCCACGACTATAGGGCTAGTGATTTGCAGCCATTTGTACAGAAAAAACATAATTTAAAAGAAGCGGCAGTCTCACCAACAACCAACCTTTAAACGACGAGTATAAACTAACAAGCCGCTAATTTAGCCATATTAAATGTAAGCCTTGATGAGCATACCAATGAGTATTAATAACCTATCCAACAATATCTTAGACCATCAAACCTAACGCCAATTGCCTCGTCAGCTCTGCGGCGGGAATAGCCTGACAGCCGGTTGCATTTTGGCCGCACCAAAGTGGGCTAAAATCACCAAATCCTTGTTGTTCAGCGGCGCTTCGCAATACTGCGACGGCGCTTGAGGCGAGCGGAAAATCCGGTGCGGCATTATTGATGGGGCCAAGCTCTGCCATAAAACGATTCATAATTCCACGGGCGGGTCGACCAGTGAATAAGTTAGTCAGAGCCGTATGCTGTGCTGCCTCACTTTGCAGGGCGGCACGGTGAATATCACTGGTGGTGCATTCGGGACAGAGTAAGTATGCCGTCCCCACTTGCACCGCCGAAGCGCCCATCGCCATGGCAGCGCGCACTGTCTTTGCATCGACTATGCCACCCGCTGCAATAACAGGAATATCAACGGCGGCAATGATTTGCGGCAATAGACTAAAAGTGCCTAACTGCTCGGTTAAATCATCGGATAAAAAATGCCCCCTGTGACCTCCGGCCTCTAAACCCTGCGCAATAATGGCATCCGCGCCACGCGCTTCTAGCCATAGGGCTTCTTCTACAGTTGTCGCTGTCGAAATGATTTTTGAACCCCAAGACTTTATCTCCAGCAACAAATCTTCATTCGGTAAGCCAAAATGAAAACTCACCACCTCAGGTTTAAATTTAGCTAACACTTCAGCCTGGGTGCTGGTATATGGCGCGCGTTGTGCCCCCACGGTTTGGCTATCAGAATTGACACCCAACTCAGAAAAATAAGGCGCGAGTTGATTAAGCCATGCGGCTTGTTTCGCTGCTTGCGGTTCAGGTTCGTGATGACAAAAGAAGTTTACATTGATGGGCTTAGTCGTCTGGGTGCGAATATGTGTCAAGGCGGTATCTAAGGCTTCGAGGGATAACATGGCGCAGGGCAAAGATCCCAACGCACCCGCTTGCGATACAGCTATCGCTAAGGCACTGCCCTGAACACCCGCCATCGGCGCTTGAATAATCGGTAATTCGATTCCAAATAATCGGGTTAACTTGCACGGCATACATCACCTCCTTTGACTTGTTATCACTTGATGCTCAATCCTGATATGGCCCCGCGGCTAAACGCTGGGAGATCCACCACAGATTGCCCACGGGATCCCGCACTCCACCTTGGCGATCGCCATAGGGCATATTCGCCACTTCCATAACTAATTCACCCGCAGCGGAGAGTGCCTGAGATACCGTTTTATCGGCATTTTCCACATATAAATAATAGGATGCGGGCATAGGCGGAAAAGCTTCACTCGCCTCACTCAACATAAATAAACAGTCGCCGATTTGCATCTGTGCATTAGCTATTTTGCCATCAGCCCGACGGGAAATATGTAGCGCTTTAGCATCAAAGGCTTGCTGTAAAAAAACCACTAAACTATCGGCATCAGCGATCATCATATACGGGCTAACCCGTGCAAATCCTGACGGAATAAACATAACGATTCCTTGTTACCTAAGCATGAAATTGATCATAAAAAACCACTATAAGCCAATGACTATAGACTAAGCACTATGGCAAAAACCAGCTGTGGCAATTAAGCCTTAAGCGTGAAATGTAAACTTAAGCATTCAGTAAACAAGTCAAAGCGTAAAGCCTGCTAATGTAAGACGACCCTACAATTTCAACCACTCTGCAGCCCATCATAAAAGTGCCATAACACTTCATGACACTGGTTATTAAGAATAAATCAGCTTTATTTAGCATCGACTTAGCAACTATGGATCATTCATCTATGCTTAATCTATTGTTAACTTAACATGATGATCCTATGCACTTTACTGCATTCTTCGCTCACTCCCTCAGGATTTGCCTCACCTTAATCCTCTATAGTTTCGCCTTTGCAGTGCAGGCAACTTGGTATCCCGCCGATGTGATTGCTGATGGCAAAAAAACGGCATACACACCACTCACTCAAGCCAATAAACCATGGCGGATCTGCGCCTTACTTCCCCATGGTAAAGACCAATATTGGTGGGGTGTCGCCTTTGGGTTATCACAGGAAGCCGAACGCCAAGGTGTAACTCTCGGCATTTATGATGCTGGAGGATATGACAATATTGAGCAACAAAAACAACAACTCTATGATTGCCAAGTTCTCAAAGCTCAAGCCTATATTATTGCTGCAAATACGGCTGACGGACTGATTGCGGATATCGAACAACTCTCTGCTGTGGGCATTCCTGTTATTGATTTAGTGAATGGTATCGCGACCGACAAACTCACGAGTCGTTCCTTAGTCAGCTTTGAAGATATGTCTGCGGCGGCGATTGAGTATATTGCATCGCAGCAACGAGACCCTGTCGATAAAGCGCCTGCGAAACTTAAAGTTGCTTGGTTTCCAGGACCTAAGGACGCCTCTTGGGTTATGGCGGCGGAACAAGGATTTAGGCGGGCGGCAGCCAAACAAGAGTTCGACACAATTGAAGGAGGGTTTGGCACTACGGAGTTATTTATTCAAGCTGATTTAGTGCGAAAAGTGCTTACTAAACAAAGTGTAGATTATGTGATCGCCAATGCAGTTGCCGCCACTTTCGCGGCGCGCTATTTAGACGGGCGTAGGAATAAAACGGGAAAGGTCATCGCGTTCTACTCGAATGCACAGACCATAGAATTAGTGCAGAAAAAACAGTTACTCGCGACGGTCAGCGACTCACCAGTATTGCAGGCTCGGATTGCCATCGATCTGGCGGTGCGCGCACTCGAAGGTGCGCCTTATCCCCACAGAGTGAGCCCAGTTATCAAGGTTATCTCCCAAGACAACATCCACCAGATTGATTTAGAACAAATATTAGCGCCACAGAATCAGTGGATGATCCATCAGGATCTTCCACAACAAAAATGATGCTCACTAAACTAAATAATCGGCGCCCAGCCCAACAAATAATGCGAGTCCCGCCCAATTGTTATTGAGGAAGGCTTTAAAACAAGGGGCTCGTTCGCGATCAAAGATCAGCATTTGCTGGTAAGTACTAAAGCCGACAAAAGTCAGTAAACCTAGGCCATAGAGTAAACCACGATCGGCGCTCCAACCGGCGGCGATAAAACAAGCCAGCGCAGCAAGCTGAAATAAACCTATGATTTGGCGGTCATATTTACCGAACAAAATTGCAGTGGATTTAATGCCCACCTTTAAATCATCATCCCTATCGACCATGGCATACATGGTATCGTAGGCGACAGTCCAAAACCAATTGGCCGCAAATAACCACCAAGCCTCGATGGGTACTTCACCCGTCTGCGCGGCGTAAGCCATAGGGATAGACCAACTCCACACCACGCCTAGAAACATCTGCGGCATATTGGTGATGCGTTTAGTGAAGGGATAAATGATAGTGAGGATAATACCAACAACGGATAATTTAACCACTAATCCATTGAGTAATAAGACTAAACCAAAAGCAGATAAACCTAAAACGACGAACAGTATCAAGGCTTCTTTCGTGCTGATTTCGCCACTGGCCAGCGGCCGAGATTTAGTGCGTTCCACAAAAGAGTCGAGATCGCGGTCGGCATAGTCGTTAATAATGCAGCCACAGGCACGCATGATCACCACGCCAATAATAAAGATGATCAATACCTTAAGATCGGGCATACCACCCGCCGCTAACATCAGCGCCATCAAGCATGGCCACATCAGCAATAGCGTACCTATGGGACGGTCGATTCGAGTAAGACGGGAATACACATCCCACTTCTGCTTTAAATTCATTAACTAGGTACTCCCAATACCCTCAAGTTTCCACTCGGTTTCAGGATTAGCATCATATACCCATGCTTCTCCCGATGCGAATTTACGCCCTAAAAGCGTGTCATAAAAAGCTGACATTCATCGCGTTCAGGGCAGGTATTAAAGCGCCTCTAACCGAGCGTAAGCCACCACTAACCACTTGCTGCCAAAGTCAGTAAAGCTCACTTGTACTCGCCCTTGGGCACCGCTGCCCTCAAAGTTGGTCACTTTACCTTCACCAAATTTAGGGTGATTGACTCTTTGGCCGACGTTAAAACCGGTATCGTTTGTCGCAGCCGATTTTGGGGCGCTAAAACGATTATTCGCCATCGGCGTTGAAACCTGCGCCTTGAGGCGGATTTCATCCACATATTGCGGCGGGATCTCTTTGATAAAACGCGACGGCCGAGCGTAATCTTCGCGGCCATAAATGCGCCGCGATTCCGCATAGGTTATGTAGAGTTTTTCCATGGCGCGGGTCATGCCCACATAGCAGAGACGGCGTTCTTCATCGAGTCTATCGCCCTCTTCGAGCGCCATTTTACTCGGGAAGATCCCTTCTTCGACACCCGCCATGAACACCATAGTGAACTCTAGCCCTTTGGCAGAATGCAGCGTCATTAGCTGCACCGCATCGGTAAAGGCATCGGCTTGGCCTTCGCCCGCTTCGAGCGCCGCGTGGGATAGGAAACCGTTAAGTTCGCCCATGTCCTCCAGCTCTTCTGGCATTTCGAAGGTACGCGCCGCCGTGACAAGTTCTTCTAAGTTTTCGATTCTAGCGTGGGCTTTTTCACCCTTTTCGGCTTCATACATGGCCTTAAGGCCCGACGCTTGGATCACTGTATCGGCCATGCGATACAGCACCATATCTTGGGTGTCTTCACGCAGTGTCATGATTAAGTCCATGAAACCACGCACAGAATTTGCTGCGCGACCCGCAAGCACTTTCTCGTCGAGCAAACGCACACTCGCCTGCCACAGGGTTAACTCATGCTGGCGCGCCGTGGAGCGCAAAATATCCAAAGTGCGATCGCCAATGCCACGGGGTGGCGTATTCACCACGCGCTCAAAAGCCGCATCGTCGTCTTTGTTATTAATCAGCCGTAGGTAACCCATGGCGTCTTTAATTTCTTGGCGTTCGAAGAAGCGTAAACCGCCGTAAATGCGATAGGCTAAGCCTTTGTGTAACAAGGCTTCTTCCAATACCCGCGACTGAGCGTTAGAACGATATAAAATCGCACAATCACTGAGGTTGCCGCCCTTTTCGTGCCAATCATTAATTCGACCGACGATAAAGCGCGCCTCGTCCATTTCATTAAAGGCGCAATAGAGCGAAATCGGATCGCCATCGGCTTCATCCGTCCATAACTCTTTGCCCATACGCTCTGGGTTGTTGGCGATTAAGGCGTTGGACGCTTTAAGAATATTGCCCTTAGAACGATAGTTTTGCTCGAGGCGAATCGTGGTCGCCGTCGGGAAATCTTTTAAGAATCTATGTAGATTTTCAACCTGAGCACCACGCCAGCCGTAAATCGATTGGTCGTCATCACCCACTATCATCACATTGGCAGTTTGACCGGCAAGCACGCGGATCCACGCATATTGGATCGCATTGGTATCTTGGAACTCGTCCACCAAAATATGCTTGAATCTGTCTTGATAATGGGCCAATAAGTGCGGTTTATTGAGCCATAACTCATGGGCACGTAATAGGATTTCGGCAAAATCGACTAAACCAGCGCGGTCACAAGACTCTTGGTAAACCTGATAGATTTTTAGCAGATTCTGCTCAAGCGGAAAACCGCCCGCATCGATATGCTTAGGGCGTAATCCTTGGTCTTTTTTACCATTGATATAACCCTGAGCTTGGCGTGGAGGATATTGTTTCTCATCCAAATTTAGGCTTTTTAGAATACGTTTGATCAAACGCACTTGATCATCAGAATCGAGAATTTGGAAGCTTTGCGGTAAACCCGCATCTTGGAAGTGAGTGCGTAACAAGCGATGCGCCAAGCCGTGGAACGTGCCAATCCACATGCGGCCCATATTTGTGCCTGCGACTTTTTCAACTCGCTCGCGCATCTCAGCAGCAGCTTTATTGGTAAACGTCACCGCAAGAATCGAGTAAGGACTCTGCTGTTCAACCTGCATCAACCACGCAATGCGGTGGGTCAACACCCGAGTTTTACCACTGCCCGCGCCCGCCAACACTAACATGCTAGATTGCGGTGCCGCGACAGCCTCGCGCTGCTTGTCATTCAGGCCGTCTAGTAAAGAAGATACGTCCATTCTCGCCTCCAAAAAATCGAGGAGGCATTATAACAGAAGAAAACCCGCCTGCGCGTTTGATCCACAATACAAGAGCCACTAGACGAATGACAAGTTGCCGCATCTTGCTTTGCGCTTGTGTTGTAATGACGACATTGATTAAGCACTATCCAGCTTTTAGGTAACAGCGCCCATTAGATCTTTGTTTAGGGTAGGTATTAAAGAAGGGTAAGGCTGTATTAATTATTCTTAAAGAGGGTGTTCATCATTCTGTTTCAGCGATTAAGCACTGTCATTCCAGTGACACGCCATTAACTCATCCCTGAGGGCTCGACGACGGCATCCATGCCGTCAACGGTCACTTCCATGACAGTGCTTAATCTTGCCAACCCCTACAGTAATCTGAACCCCTTCTTACAAGCATGCACTCTGCAAATTTAAAGATGGGTAGCTCGTTAATTGCCCTTGAATGCTAACAGAAAGTTCATTATGTTCTTGTTTTATCTTGGGTGGCCTGATTTATTCTGACCAATAAGCCCTGAGTAACACTAATTTATGATATAACTCGTTGAATTATTTGATTAGCACTCATAATTGAATAACACCTAATCGACAAAAATTCCAACAGAGACATTCATGACAAATGCATTCCCATTAATCGTTGAGTTACCAAAAATTATTTCTACAGTAGGATGGAATTGGGAAACTTTCAGTCCACACGATCAAGATTTAAAAGAGTTTTGGATTGGAACTGATTTAAATGGAAATCGCTGGCTTACAAAGCTTAGAGGCTCTTTCTATGCTTACCGAGAAATCGTTTTTGCTCGCATAGCTCAATCAATGGGAATATCCTGCCAGTCCTCCACATATATGGTTCTAGACTCTGAAAGCGCAACCCTTCTTGGTGGGCAAGCTGGTGATGTACATAGTGCTCATTGGTTTATAGAGGAACATTCGATTGAACCATGTAGTGATAGCTGCCCTTATCATCAATTGATGGTAGCCCCAATATGTACCATAGAGGATTTATATCTCATTAATATCCCGAATATTTTAGATTGGCCTAAGAGCGAATTTCTCGCGTACCTCTTAGGTGCCAATGAAATATCTGACAGGTTATTCACAAAAAACCATGAATTAGTAATCATCGATTCTGAACAAATGTTTTCAACAAATCACCATGATTTTAACACTCTAAATTGGTGGTTCAATCATGATAACACTCCATCTTCAACTGGGAAAAATATGGTTAAAGAAATTTGCGCTAAGTTCGCATCTTTAGATATCACTGATGTAAAAAAAGCGCTAACCGTTCCAGCAGGAATAACCATTCCAAAACATAAACTTAAGCGTGTTTCATTAATTATATGGAATAGCTATGAGTATGCAAAGAAGTACTCATAAAGTTTATCAAGACACCCATTGTTAAATTTAAATCACCGTTAAGTTGATCTTTAGTTAGGTACCCGTTAACGGGTACTCTTCGGGGATGTGGCAACGGCCAAGTCCAACAAGCGTTTTATATCCAGCAAACAGCACGAGTTTATCAAGACACCCATTGTTAAATTTTGCTACGTAATAGAGTGAAACAGGGCATCCACAACTCTTCAATGCTTTAAGTGGCCAACAGACAACTCAAAAATCGACGGAATACGCATCCCCTCGGAGTTGCCGCAGGGCGAAATGACAAATTGCGTGAGTCTCGCCATGGATGGCGAGCTAGCTTTCGCAGGTGCAGGGACGCATCCTTCGGAAGCGATAGCAAATTTGGCAATGAGCACAAGGGGCTTTCAACTCCGTTGGGGGCGTCATGGAGCATCCAAGGAGGATAGGACGAGCAGTCCTCCTTGGTCGGGTGTGGGGTGAAGCCCCACGACGTTGACTTTGACTTTGATTAAATAATTCAAACAAGAGTTGGGACAAAATCCCGCTTGCCAAAAACCTACACAAGATTACGAATTTCAACAGATAGATCAGCAGCGAAGCTCTGCCCCAAACCCCTTTCTCGATGAGAATAACTTTAGGTAGCGGCGGATCGCGGTTAGAATACTCACCCTGTTTTTCTTGGTTACTTTTTCGGAAACAATCATGTCCCATTCAGCGCTTAATTCTTTTGATGATTTTTACCAGCTTTTAGCTGACAGCTTGGCGAAGAATAGTCTGATCAAACTATTGTTGAGTAAGTACCGAGGGGCAGATAAAAGCCTGCAGCGCATTACGATTCGGCCGATTAGTTTGCAAAATGAGCCTATGCTGTCGTTTGTGTATCAACATCAGACGAATCACATCACTAAAAACCTGAGTTATGACGAAGGCTTAGCCAGCATAAAACTGTTACTCGGTAGCGATTTTAAGAGTGCCCACTTAGCCACGGCGCAGGCAGAAGTTCAGCTTGAGATCAGCAAAAAAGGCAAAGTCCAAATCAGCACACATAACGTTAAACAAACCGTCGCAGCGCCGTTAGAACATGACCGTGAGAAAAAGCGTTTTGTGGGTATCGAACGGCCTTTCCTGACCAAGCTAGGTGTGACGGACAGCCAACATAATCTTATCCCTGCGATGTCGCGTAAATGGAAGCAAATCAATAAATTTATTGAGGTTTTCAGCCAAGCACTCGAAGCCTCACCCCACAAGAATGACCAACCGATCAATGTGGTCGATTTTGGTTCAGGTAAAGGTTATCTCACCTTTGCAATCCATGATTACCTGCGCCACAGCCTTCACAACGATGCGCAAGTGACTGGGGTGGAATTACGCAAAGCCTTGGCCGATTTATGTAATGAAACAGCGGCAACGCTGGATCATCAAGGATTGTCGTTTGTCTGCGGCGATGTGAGAACCCACGCACCTAAACAAACCGATGTGATGATCGCGCTCCACGCCTGCGATATCGCCACTGACTATGCGATTCATTATGGTATTCGCGCCAATGCCGACATCATCATGTGTTCGCCTTGCTGCCATAAACAAATTCGCCCACAGATGCACAGCCCAGAATTGTTCAAACCTATGCTGCAATATGGGGTGCACATGGGCCAACAGGCTGAAATGGTGACGGATTCATTACGTGCGCTATTTTTGGAAGCCAACGGTTATGCGACTAAGGTGTTTGAATTTATCAGCCTAGAACATACCAATAAAAATAAGATGATTTTGGCCGTTAAAAAGCCACAACACAATCAGAAAGACAGCGCCGCAATCCTCGCGCAAATAGCTGACATTAAAGCCTATTACGGGATCAAGGAACACTGCTTAGAAACCTTACTCGCGCAAACCCAAGCCGATTAACGGCCAGCGGTTTGCCAGTAAAGCATTAAAACTTTGCGCTCATGACAACCCCGTTGAAATTAAGGCAATCTTTAATTCTTTGCTGCTGAACTGCGCTAAGGGTGTCGATATCGTGGAAGGCAAACTCTGAATGTTCGTGGCTTAATTGGATTGGCAGAGACTCGTCTTCTGCCACATTTTTTGCCACATCAGGCCCATCAGGCAATAGCAGTTCACAACGAAAAATAAAGGCTTGGGATTGATAGGCGCTGTGATAATACACGCCGCTCAAATAGTTAACCCGCACACTTAACCCCAATTCCTCTTGGCATTCGCGCACCAAGGCCTCGTGAATCGTTTCACCGGGCTCGAGTGCGCCACCGGGCAAACCCCAAGCAAAATTACCATAATTGGCCTTAAGCAACAGTACTTGTCCCTGCGCATTAGTGATAACCGCGTGGCTGCTCAATCTAAAGGTATCGTTAAAGGCCACTCAATTATCCTTGCATTTCTGTTCGGTACGTATTTGAGATATCACACAAAATCACTTCGCCGCAAAGGTATTACAACTGGCGAGATTACCCGAATCAAACCCTGTCTTAAACCATTTCACCCGCTGCGCCGAACTGCCGTGGGTAAAAGCATCAGGCTGTACGGCGCGACCCGCCATCTTTTGCAGACGATCGTCACCCACAGCACTGGCGGCGGCAATACCTTCCGCTAAATCGCCCGCTTCAAGTAAGTTAAGTTGTTGATTGACATAATGCCCCCAAATCCCTGCGTAGCAATCCGCCTGCAATTCAAGTGCGACACTCAATTGATTTACTTGCACTTTACTGCCAGATTGCTGGGCTTGGCGCACCTTAGCGCTAGTGCCCAGCAGGTTTTGCACATGGTGGCCTACCTCGTGGGTAATCACATAGGCAAAGGCAAAATCACCGGGCGCGCCTAAGGTTTTAAGCTCATCAAGAAAGCTAAGATCGATATACACCTTGCTATCGGCGGAGCAATAGAAAGGCCCAGACTGCGCCTGTCCCATACCGCAGCCAGTGGAGGTCATATTGCGATAAAGCACTAACTTAGGCTCTCGATATTGCCCCTTGAGCAACTGGCCCCAAACGGTTTCTGTGGTGCCTAAAATGGCCGCCACAAACTGGGCATTTTCATCCTGTACCGCTGTTGTTGAACTAGATTGAGCTTGGCTAAGATGAGATTGAGTATTTGGGTCGAGTGACAGACCACCGGTAAAATACTGAAAAGCAATATAAATGCCGCCGATGAGCAACACCACGCGGCCAAGTTTAGTTCTCAGCAAAAAGGGCAAGAACCTGAGTAACAAGGCACTCGGCACACCCGCAGATGCCATTTGCTGGCCGCGTCTGTCTTCGATATTGGAGCTTCTGTCAGTGTCACGCCAGCGCATCGCATTCCTTCACTCTGTAGTTAAAACTTTCATTAAACCGCTATTAAAGTCGCTTAGATGCACAACTCTGATTTCGTATTTGCACTCTAGCGCCTAGTGCTTAAGAGCCTAGTGATTATTTCGCTTGTGTATCGCTTGTGGGCGCGTCTTTCAGTGAACGTAAAAACAATCCTAAACCACCAAAGGCCAAAACGAGGATCACGATAAGTTCAAAGGCCGACATAGATTTAAAGTGGAATTGAATCGAGCTGATAACCCCTACAATCAAGGCCGTTAGCGAACCTAAACTCAGCAGCCAAGCTAACTTACTCTTAGCGTCAAAAAACACCATCACAATGCCGATAATAAACGGTAGCATCACCATGCCAGTGGTGATCGACATGCCTTGCCCAAAGGCATTCACTCGATATAAGCCATAGCCCAGTCCAAAACTAGAGCTCACCTGTATTGCATTGAACAATAAATAAAATCCGCCACACATCATGGCAAGACCCATAAAAAATTGTCCCGTCCCGCCCTGTGTTCCGCCCGCACCTTTCATAGATATCCTTTCTAAATTAACGATTTTTGAGTGGCTTGTTCTATGGCCGTTTTCAGCCGTTGTTTTTCTTCCGCTGCTTTTGCCTTTTGGTACTCGTCGAGATTTTTATCCGCCTCGGCAACACAGCGCTGTTTATCTCGCATGGGCTCATAGGGATCGACATCAGTTCTGGCAGAACACTCTAATTCGGCGCAAGCAGATGTCAGCACAGTAAAGAACAAGAGCAGCATAATCAAAGGGAATTTCACCATCAAGCACGCCTCAGTGAATGACCCAAATAACACACCTCATTCATAGGTAACGCCCATATTGCCAATCACACATTTTTGCTAAGTGATATCAAGCTTATTCAGGCCCCATGTTGACATAAATTACGCTAAGGCCAACACTCAATGATGAATTTTTATACGCATGAACGACGACACTAAAGTGGATTAAATACACAGTGGCTAAAATAAGGATGCTGCAACGATTCCAATATAAGCCCTACCGTTAACATTAAGGAATGCCTTTGAATACGCTATTAATAGGAAAAGGTGAACAACAGGTTCACTTAAATCTTAAGTATGCCAATCGCCATGGGTTAATTGCCGGTGCCACAGGGACAGGCAAAACCGTGTCGCTGATGAGTATTGCCGAAGGTTTTTCACGCCAAGGCGTGCCAGTTTTTATCACAGACGTTAAAGGCGATATCTCGGGTCTAGCTATGGCCGGCACTCCAAGTGAAAAGCTATTACAAAGGGCAACTCAAATTGGCATTGAGGATTATCACAACGAAGCCAACCCTGTGGTGTTATGGGATTTAGCGGGCGTTCAAGGCCACCCGCTGCGTACCACCATCAGCGAAATGGGCCCAACCTTACTCGGCCGAATTTTAGAATTGAATGACACCCAGAGCGGTATTTTAGACATAGTCTTTCAGCTAGCGGACGACCAAGGGTTATTACTGCTCGACTTAGATGATCTGCGGGCCATGCTGGCCTTAGTTGCCGAGGAACGCAAAGAAATCTCCGCCAAATATGGTTTAATCAGCGCCCAATCCCTCGCAGCGATTCAACGCTCGGTACTAGGATTAGAGCGCGATGGTGGCAAAGACTTTTTTGGTGAACCCGCGTTACAGCTTGAAGATTTAATGCGCACTAATTTGCAAGGACGCGGCATTATCCATTTATTAGCAGCAAACAAACTGATTTTAACACCCCGTTTATATTCAAGTTTTTTACTCTGGCTACTCTCAGAATTATTTGAGAATCTGCCCGAAGTCGGCGATCCCGAAAAACCTAAGCTAGTGTTTTTTATCGATGAGGCGCATTTACTCTTTGAGGGTTGCCCACCGAGTCTATTAAAACGCGTCGAACAGATCATGCGCCTAATTCGCTCAAAAGGCGTAGGCGTTTATTTTTGCTCGCAATTTCCTGATGATGTCCCAAGCGAAATTCTCGGACAATTAGGTAATCGTATTCAACATGCCCTGCGAGCTTACACGCCAAGGGATCAAAAGGCCGTTAAAACCGCCGCCGAAACCTTTGTGCCTAACCCCAAACTGGTTGTTAGCGACGTCATATCCCAGCTCGCTGTAGGTGAAGCCTTAGTGTCTATGTTAGCCGACAAAGGCGTGCCAACTATGGTCGAGCGCGCGCTCATCGCACCGCCACGTTGCCGCATGGGACCCGCCACAAGTGAGGAGTTACAACAAGTCCGTGTCCAAAGCCCGATTGGAGGTAAATACGATCAGTTAATCAACCGCGAATCGGCCTACGAACGCCTTAACCAAAGACGAGTTGGTAACGCCACCAACACCACATCCACAGCAAGTGATGCTCAAACGGGCCAAAAAGCCGAAGAACAAGGTTGGTTCAGTGAACTCATTTTTGGCAATAAGCGCCGCCAAGGGTTAGCTGAAACCTTGTCAAAACAAGCGGCACGCACGGTTGGCAGCCAATTAGGTAAACAAATTTTGCGCGGTATATTAGGTGGCATGTTAGGTAAATCGAGCCGACGTTAGGCATATGGTACTTAGTTAAGCCTCCAATTAGGGCCCACTAAAACCACAAACAATGACGAAAATAGAGGTACTGTGTCCTTGTTCGCATATTTCTTATACAGGTTAACGCTAGCATTAGCATTAATTATTCTAAGTGATAGATGGATCATGGTACGGAATTCGGTGATAAGATTATTTTGCTGTAATCGCTCATTGAGGCAAATAAATTCACAGATAATTATCAATGATTTTAGATATTTGTAATTTAAAATGTTGTAATTCGAGATAAAAATTTCGCTTCAATCAGGACGTCATGGAATAGGTTCAATTAAGTACGGCTTACATGATTAGCCTGATGAATAACCAAAGAGTACATGGAGTTTTATATGAGTAAAGAGCAAAAAAACCGTAAAGAATCGAAGAAACAACCGCTGATGTCTCCTAAAGAGAAAAGAGCAGCAAAACATGCGAAAAACGCAACTAAAGGTTTCTTAGATAACACTAAATAGTGTCTTGTTATTAGGAGGTTTGTCCTCTAATAACACAAATAGGGTTAACTTAGGTTAGCCCTTTTTATTGCCCGCTTCATTGAACCAACCAAGTTTTACCTCACAATACAACCTTGCTCAAAACAGTCCCAGATCTCAGTTTTGTGATACAAAAGTAGCAGCTATCGACTATAGCCTAATTGACCTTTTCCAGGTTTTATGTAGTTATATTGAGCTGATTACGGTATTTACCGCTCGAAAGACCCTACATAACACTATAAAAAATAAGGATATTTCATAATGAAAATCAAAAAACGTTTTGTCGCCGTCGGCGCAGCAGTGACTCTCACACTCAGTGCTGCCGCTATGGCTGCTGCCCCCGCCTTTATCAACATTCTCACAGGCGGCACCAGTGGTGTGTATTACCCTATTGGCGTTGCGCTGTCGCAACTCTACGGCACAGGAATCGAAGGTTCTAAAACCTCAGTTCAAGCAACTAAAGCCTCAGTAGAAAACCTCAATTTATTGCAAGCGGGTCGTGGTGAATTAGCGTTCGCTTTAGGTGATTCAGTCGCAGCAGCATATCAAGGTGATATTGATGCAGGCTTTAAAACGCCGCTGGATAAAATCCGAGTACTTGCCTCGGCTTATCCTAACTACATTCAAATCGTCGCCAATAAAGAGTCTGGTATTAAAACCTTGGCCGATTTAAAGGGAAAACGTATCTCAGTGGGTGCCCCTAAATCAGGGACAGAACTCAATGCCAGATCGATTTTCAAGGCTGCGGGACTAAGTTACGAAGACATGGGGAAAGTCGAGTTTTTACCCTATGCCGAATCCGTTGAGCTAATCAAAAATCGTCAATTAGACGCCACTTTACAATCTTCCGGTCTCGGCATGGCTGCTATCCGTGACTTAGCTGCGACTATGGCAATCAACTTTGTTGAAATTCCAGAAGATGTGATCGCTAAGATTAACAATCCCGCCTATCAACATGGCGTGATCCCAGCATCCACCTATGAAGGCCAAACCACCGACGTTTCTACCGTCGCCATTCAAAATTTACTGGTGACTCAAAGCGGTGTATCGGATGATTTAGCCTATCAGATGACAAAACTCATGTTCGAGCACTTAGACCGACTCGGTAACGCGCACTCCGCCGCGAAGACCATCAGCGTAGATAAAGCGACGAAAAATCTGCCAATACCACTGCATCCAGGTGCAGAACGTTATTACAAAGAAGTTGGTGCACTCTAAGTTTTACTGATATCTGTGCATCCTATTCCAAACTAAGCAATTGAGATGCCGTTAAATAACGGCATCTCGTTTATATCATCTCTGTAGTCTAATGCTGTGAGGCATAATATGAGTGATCCCCAACAAGGTCTCAGCGCAAATACTGGCGATTGGCCCAAGGCTCTATTTTATACAGCCCTAATTTTTTCTATTTTTCAAATCATCACTGCCGCTTTTCATCCCGTCTCGACTCAAGTACTGCGTGCCACCCATGTGGGCTTTTTACTGTTAGTGGTTTTTTTAAGTTATCCCGCTAGAGGAAAATCTCAGCCTTGGCAGCCACTCGCTTGGCTACTCGGTCTAGCTGGCATGGCCACAGCGGCTTATCAGTGGTATTTCGAAGCCGACTTAATTCAACGTTCAGGCGATCTGACCTATGCGGATATAGTGATAGGTATCACTTTGATCGTATTAGTGTTTGAAGCAGCGCGCCGAGTCATGGGCTGGGCGCTACCTATTATCTGTAGCATCTTTTTGATGTATGGCTTATTTGGCCAATATTTACCCGGTGACTTAATGCACCGCGGCTATGGATTCGATCAGATCATCAATCAATTAGCCTTCGGTACCGAAGGGCTATACGGCACACCAACCTATGTGTCGGCGACGTATATATTCCTGTTTATTCTCTTCGGTTCCTTTTTAGAACAAGCCGGAATGATCCGTTTATTTACCGACTTTGCCATGGGATTATTTGGCCACAAGCTCGGCGGTCCTGCAAAAGTTGCAGTAGTGTCATCGGCATTGATGGGGACGATTACAGGATCAGGTGTTGCCAACGTGGTCACAACGGGCCAATTTACCATTCCACTCATGAAACGATTCGGTTATCGCCCAGCCTTCGCCGGCGGGGTAGAGGCGACATCGAGTATGGGCAGCCAAATCATGCCGCCGATCATGGGCGCGGTGGCCTTTATTATGGCCGAAACCATTAACGTCCCCTTTATCGAGATAGCCAAAGCGGCATTGATCCCTGCGCTACTTTATTTCTGCTCCGTATTTTGGATGGTGCATTTAGAAGCCAAACGCGCCAATCTCTGTGGCCTGCCTAAAGATCAGTGCCCTAATCCATGGGCGGCAATTAAAGAGCGTTGGTATCTCCTTATCCCCTTGTTTATTTTAGTCTACTTGCTGTTTTCGGGTAGAACGCCGCTGTTCTCAGGCATGGTGGGACTCGCCCTCACATCGATAGTAATTTTAGGCTCAGCCATAGTACTGCGGCTTTCCTCAATGGCAATGCGCATTGCATTTTGGATTGCCCTTGGCATCCTTTGCGCTGGCTTCTTCCAACTCGGGATCGGGGTCGTATTTGGGGTTATCGCCTTATTAGTCGCCATTTGTTGGTTTATTAAAGGTGGCAGAGATACTCTCACCATCTGCTTGCATGCACTGGTAGAAGGCGCCCGTCATGCAGTGCCTGTGGGTATCGCCTGCGCTTTAGTCGGTGTGATTATCGGCATAGTGTCACTGACAGGAATTGCCTCGACCTTCGCGAGCTACATTCTCGCCGTTGGCCAAGATAACTTGTTCTTATCACTCGTGTTAACTATGGTCACTTGCCTAGTACTCGGCATGGGGATCCCCACAATCCCTAACTACATTATTACTAGCTCGATTGCCGCTCCCGCATTACTCGACCTAGGTGTTCCACTGATTGTGTCGCATATGTTTGTATTTTATTTCGGCATCATGGCCGATCTCACGCCTCCCGTTGCCTTAGCCTGTTTTGCCGCAGCACCAATCGCTAAGGAATCAGGCCTTAAGATCAGCCTTTGGGCAATCCGTATCGCCATTGCAGGTTTTGTGATCCCCTTTATGGCGGTTTACGATCCCGCTTTGATGCTTCAAGGTGATAGCTGGTTAGCCACTGGGTTTGTCTTGCTAAAAGCGACTGTGGGTATTGGTATTTGGGGCGTCATCTTTACCGGATATCTATTACAAAAACTCTACTGGTGGGAACGCGTTATCGGCTTCCTTGCAGGTGCTAGCTTAATTCTTGCTACGCCGTTGAGTGATGAAATTGGCTTTGGGCTCGCGCTGCTATTTATCGTGCAACACAGCTGGCGAGCACGCAAACTTAAACGTCTCGCAGAGCAAGGATAAGCTCTTGAGATTATTGGTCGTTAATCAGTCTTTGAAGGTAAACAGATGCTAGGCCTGTGTTTAGGCCTAGCTGGCACACTGTGGGCCCAAGTGCCCACAGACAACTTCACCTTGGCATGGAACCATAGCATAGAAAAAATTCGCTGGGAGGAAGACTATAACGTCACCCCACAAGGATTAGTGTTGGTCGAAGCAAGAGTGAAAGGTACGGGTGCAGGAATGGAAATCCCAGATGATGCCTATCTTAAAAATGGCAGCTGGCATTATCAGCCCAAGCAGCCCATTTTACCTGTGTTGCGCTTAGGTCGCACGCCCGAAGCAGGGGATTTTGAACTTTGCTTCACTCAAATCTCAGGAAAAGTGCAATGCCAAGCCATGAGTCATTGGATTGGCGTACCCAACAAACAAACAGCCGCGGTTGAACTTTGGGGTTGCGGCTCTTTGCCTTAAGCGTGTTTATCCATATATTTACGCTCAATTTCTATTAGGCGCTGATTAAAATCCTCAAGGTGTGCAAACATTTCAGCCTCAGCTTTCGCCCCATCTTTTGCGATAACCGCTTCGACAATGACATCATGCAAGCCTAAAGGATGAATTTCATCAGTCGGTGGCTGAAACTTAGTCGTTTGATTACTTAATAAAACCAACAAGGATTTTACGATCGCTTCTAAAAAGCGATTTCCAGACATTTCAGCGAGCAAATAATGTACTTGAGATCGCAATATGACAGTTTCGGGATAAGCCAATGAGTCACTTTCATGACTATTCGCCTCTTGCAAAGCTTTAGCTTGCTCTGGAGTGCAATTTTTAGCAGCCATTCTAGCCACTTGCGGTTCAATCAGCATGCGTGCTTGACACAGTTCAGGAAGGGAAAGTTTCCCCATTAGAAATAAATCTTGGCAAGCATCACTTAAACGTTCAAAGGTTAAGTGCTTAACAAATGCGCCACCTGTTGCACCTTGGCGAATCTCCACTAATCCACCCGCTTCGAGGCTTTTGATCGCCTCTCTCACCACAGTGCGACTAACTTGAAATAATTCTATTAATTCGCGCTCAGAGGGTAATTTATCGCCAGCCTTATATTCGCCATCTAAAATAGCATTTTTCAGTTGCTGCCCGACTTCACTCGATGCTCTTATCTGCTTAATTGGCTTGAAGATATGCACTTGATTATCCCAAATATGCTTAGTGTCGCCATACTAGCATAAAACCGCATTAACGCAGAAAAAGTACTCTCATCTTTCCTACATTAGTGATTAAAAAACATTCACATTTGTTGATCCAAGTAACATCTGTGCGAATTTCGTAACTAGTTTCTCATATTCATCCTAACTTCGTTGTCGACATTAGTCATACGTCATACATTTAACCTAAGAATGTTAAACATAATTTCTTTAACTAGCTCAGACAATTCTGATCAGGGCTTACTAATAATAGGGAAGATGATGATGATGAAAAAATCTTATTTATCTTTGCTTGTGCTATCTACGCTAGCGATTCCTGCTACAGCAGATACCAGCATTGATCAAATGTTTAGCCAAGGTACGTTAAAAGGGGAATTACGCTTATTCGATTTTACCCGTGACTTTGATAATACGACGAACACTAAACACGATACGTCATTTGGCGGACTGTTTTATTACAATACCGCAAAAGTGAATGGCCTCAGTTTTGGGACCAGCTTCGCATCTGCAAATCCCATTTGGACCAATGATTCAGATGATGTCTACGGCCTAGTTGCTCGCGATGCCGCTGGCGACCATGACAACGTCAACCGTTTACAGGAGTATTTTGTCCAAGGTAATTGGTGGGATACTCAATTCAAATTAGGTGCACAAGAACTGCGCACACCAATGATGAATCCCCATGACATTCGTGCGATCCCACGAACTTTTCGCGGCTTTTCAGCAGAAAATAAGAGTGTTGATAATCTAACGTTATCAGCACTCTATATTACAGATTCCATGGGGTGGTCTGACAATAGCTTCGTATCCGTAAAAGAGGCGGTACAAAGCGAATTAGCAAGAGCGGGTATTGTGGCAGATGTTGCCGATAACCCAGTTTATGCCCTAGGTGCTAAATATCAATTGCCCTTTAAGACAGTCCAAACTGAAGCCCATCTTTGGCACTACAGCATGGAAGATGTTTTCAATCAAACCTATGCCAAAGTGAAATTAGCCGCTGATGTTGGTCCAACGAATTTGTACTTAACACCTTCCTATTTAACTCAACAGGCAATAGGTGAAGAAACCGGCGGCCCACTCGATACCTATCAATATGGCTTCCATCTAGGCGCCAAATTGGCGGGGGCAGATCTCACTTATATGTACGCCAAAACCGGGGATGACACAGTGCTGACCCCATGGGGCGATGAAAAAGTGGTCATTCAACAGGTATATCAATCTGCACGGGCGAATGAAGAGGTCAACGCGTTAAAGCTGGCCTATGACTTTGAAAAATTAGGGGCGAGTGGATTAGAAGCCTATGCCTTCTATGGGCAGTACGATGTGCCAGAGGGGACTGCGTCAGATTTTAATGAAACAAACTTTTCAATCGCCTATAAATTTTCAGGCATGTTATCGGGCCTAGGTCTTAAGGCGCGTTATGCCATGGTCGATTTTGATCAAGCTGAAGATCTTGACGATCTGCGTTTATATGTCACTTATAAATTTGCCTTAGGTAAATAGTTCATCCGTTTTAGCTCCCCTGCACCAAAACTTATATGGGTGTATCAGCCTTGTTCGATACACCCGGTTTTTACACCGCAAAATTCTCATCTCCATTTAAACGTTGCGGTGAATGCGTTGACTTAATTATTGAGATCAAAAATGGAAAAAATAATTTCTTAATTATTCCAGCCATGGCTATTTCATGTGTCTTATTTAGCGGATGCAGAAATAACGATGACTCTAACGCCTCATTACCACAATTAACTCCCGCAAACCTGGAACACTAAATATATGTAGTGAAATAGCTTAACAACACATATTTTATTTTGATCACTGTATTTAAGAAAATTATCTTCATCAAAAAATTCACTGCATTATTTAATAAAGAAAGTTCTACATTAGCTTGTTTCAAAAAGAATAATCATATTAACAGCTCAAAACTCCAGCATTTTGTGAAGCACTGCAAAGATGTAATTAATACCTCTTTTGGTTTATTGTCATATGTCATACATTTAAACGTATGTTGTTAATGAATGAGAATTTAATCACTTTCACACAACTGCACTTCTAGTTTTTAAAGCAAACAAATCACATGCGGTTATGGCCAGATCCATTGTCGTTGCTAACGATGTCATATCGACCTTAGCAATGAGGACCCAAGGAGTATCAAAATGAGTAAAGAGCATTCACAGAAACCGAAAGAAATCGATCAATACACTGCTAGCGTCCTGCAAAATGGTATATCTCGAAGAAGTTTCCTAACTCGAGCTGCAGTGGGAAGTGGTGGCTTAGCCTTTGCAAGTCTTGGTATTGCTTCAGCGAGTGCGGCACCACTTCAAGTTGGCACTGAATATGGCGAAATTGGCGGCGCAACGCTCAATTTTCTACCTAAGCCAAAACCTATTGCTGATAAAGATATTGCAACAACCCAAACCTTTGATGTCGTCGTCGTCGGTGCTGGAGCTTCTGGTGTGCCTGCGGCTCTATCAGCCAGAGAAAGTGGTGCAACCGTTGCGTGTTTACAAAAGCAAGCCATCCCTGTCTCTCAAGGAAACACTGGTTCAGGGATTGACCTGAAAAACAGTGATAAATCAGCAATTGAAGCTTTAGTTAGCCGTTTAATGGCGGATAACGCGCACCGTTCACATCCCGGTCTTCTTAAGCAATGGGCTTACAATTCAGGTGAAGCTGTCACTTGGGTTATCGATAGAGTGAAACAAGGTGGCGGCCAGATTGTTGACCAAGGTACCAAAGTGCAGCACGGTATTCGCGGAATTGCTGATACTGATGACCGTTTAAATTTTATCACTTCTTTCTGCGGCCCTAAACCCTACACCACGGGTGATGCTATGCGCGCATTAGCTAAAACAGCGGAAAAAGCAGGCGTTAAGTTTTTCTTTAATACTCCTGCACAACAATTAATCCAAGATGAGTCAGGAAAAGTCATCGGCGTCATTGCTCAAACTCGTGATGGTAAGTACCACAAATACATGGCGAAGAAAGGTGTCATTCTGTCCTCTGGCGACTATCAAAATAACAAAGCCATGTGTGACTTCTTCATCCCCGAACTGAAAAACTTTGAACGTAAACAAATGGATCGTACCGGTGACGGTTTTGCTATGGCCTATTGGGCTGGCGGCGTTATTGAACCTGTTGGACATACCAAAATGTTGCACGACTTCGATGCCGGCCCGGCTTCCATGTGTGACATGCCATTCTTAGCGGTAAACCGTAAAGGTGAGCGCTTTGTGAATGAGAAGGTTGAGATGTCTCTAATGAATAACTACTTGAAAGATGAGCAGAATGCGGGGCATTACTCACAAGTATTTGATTCTGACTATATGACGCAAGCGAAGGATTGGCCTGGCCACCTCTATTCTCCTGAAGAGCTTAAAGTTTATATGCCTGAAGTTCCTGGTGAGAAAACAGGAGTATTTCCCTCTTTGATCAACACCCATTCAGCTAACACATTAGAAGAATTGGCTGTGAAGTTAGAGTGCGATCCAAAAACCTTTGTTGCCAGCGTTAACCGTTATAACGAGCTGTGCAAAAAAGGTAAAGATGAGGACTTCGGTAAACCTAGAAGCAAAATGGTACCAGTGCTCAAACCACCGTTTTACGGTATTCACCGTCGTATGCGTATTTCTACTTTATGTTCAGGAATTCTCGTTAACGACAACCACCAAGTACTTGATGCCGATGGTAAGGAAATTCCAGGTTTATTCATTGTTGGTAACCTAGGAGCAGGTTTCTACGGTGGCGTTGACTACCCATTAACGGTATTTGGCTTGTCTTTAGGTCGCTGCTACACCTTCGGCTATTTAGCTGGCAAATATGTAGCAAAGCTATAGAACACATAGTCATCAATAATGGATGCCTCACATTTTGGCATCCTGTGAAATGAATAATGGGATCAAACAATGAAAAACTTAACAATTATATTGGCTATTATTTTGGGTATTTTCGCTGGCAGCGCGTTCGCTAAAGAGAGTACTTTACTCGATCAAACTCATATGGCGAAAGGCCTTAAATGTGCAAGCTGCCATGGTGCAGAAGAACGACAAGCAGTCCCTATGCTCAAGTGTGTACAATGCCACAACACTAAGAAATTAGCGGAAAAAACGGCGGATGTAAAACCAACCAATCCCCATAAAAATCGCCACTTCGACACCGAAACTGATTGCAGTAAGTGCCACCATGTACACAAAAAATCTGAAAACTATTGTGTCAGTTGCCATCAACCATTTAATTTTGTAACTCCATAAGCTGATGGCACTACGCTTAAAAAGCTAAAAAACAAAAAACCACCATTAAAGGTGGTTTTTTGTTCGAATAAGGCACTGTAATCAAATCTAAATTAAGTATTACTAAGATCAGCAGGCTTGGAACATTATTCCGACGACTGATAAAAACAATATCCATGCTTTCCTTGGTGTTTCACGCGATACATGGCGGCATCCGCGCGATCACAACTCTCGGCAAAACTATCACCATAGCCAAATATATCAATACCGATACTCAGGCCTACCTCCACTTCACAACCTTCTAGCAGGAATTTATCTCGATAAACATCGAGCAATGATTGTGCGAGCGCCCCTAAAGATTCACGATCAAATGACGGCAGTAATATCACAAACTCGTCGCCACCTAACCGTGCGATCTGCGCGAATTCACCTGCGTGAGATACCAAAGTATGCGCAACGTGCATCAACAGGCTGTCACCAAACTTATGGCCGTGACGGTCATTTAACGCTTTAAAACCATCAAGGTCGATAAAAAATAACGCACCGCGAATATCTGGTTGCGAGGATTCATCGAATACTTTAGCAATAGCTTGGCGATTCATTAAGTTGGTGAGTGGATCACTGTGGGCTAAGCGGGCTAAATCTATTTCGTAGCGCTTTTCTTGCGTAATATCGATATGGCTGCCCATCATTCGCAGTGGTGTTCCATCAGCTAAGCGCTCGACAATACGCCCACGATCGGACACCCAGGTTATGCTGCCATCTTTGTGTAGCATTCTGTGAACTGCTTGATAGTAATCGGCTTGACCATTCACATGATCTTCAAAAGCTTTTATCACCCATTCTTTATCTTCTGGGTGTAATTTACTTTTCCAGATATCAACATGGGCGGCAAACTCTTCAGGACTAAACCCGAGCATTTCGCCCCAGCGCATGTTAAATATGGTTAAATTTCCGCTTGGAATATGCTGTTCCCATAAACATAAACCATTACCATCGAGGGCCGCAAAGAGTTTTTCTTCGGCACGATAATTCAACGCTGCTAAATGAGCGTTTTCACTTTTTAGCTGAGCGATCTCAGCCTGAAGTTGCGCAATTAACTCTGCTGCAGTATCCGAAGCCACGACAAATCTCTTTCCTTTAAGTGGGAAAATTGAGTCCAGTGTAAATCACCCAATGTCGAAGCAACATAGCGAGGAGTGCAAAATGAGCCAGAATCATATTGGCTCTATTGAGCTTACACAGACTCTCGCAGTCCTGTCACGCTTAGTCGCGAGTCAGCACTTCGAGCAATTCGATCTCAAAGGTGAGATCAGAATTTGGTTTGATATGTGCCCCCACTTGACGCTCGCCATAGGCTAAGTGAGCTGGGACTAACAGCTTACGTTTGCCACCGACTTTCATCCCCATAATACCTTGATCCCAGCCTTTAATCACACGGCCAGTACCAATTACACATTGAAACGCTTGACCACGATCATAGGATGAATCGAATTGGGTACCATCCTGTAAAAAACCACGGTACTGGGTGGTGATCAGCGCGCCTTTTACCGCTTCTTTTCCTTCGCCCACTTGCAGGTCGATTACTTCTAATTCAGTCATATCTTCATTCTCTTTTCTTGTTCGCACTTAGGGCGTGATATTCAACTTTGCGCAGGATTTTATCACCGACGAGCGGGCTTGTCGGCGCAATCTAAACATTTCTGCAGCTCGGTTCACTGCTTAATCCTTAATAATAAGGTCATCATGGGCGATAACATCATCACTCGCCCTTTAAATTACTGTCGGTTAGCCCAATATATAAGTCGTATAAACGTTTTATTTTGGAGCTTTACCATGATTATTGCCTGCCCCCATTGCGATACGTTAAACCGCGTTCCCGATGAGCGTTTAAACCAACAACCCACTTGCGGTAAATGTAAGCTCAGTGTCTTTACGGCTGCGCCAATTGAACTCAATAGCACAAACTTTGCCAACCATGCCAATAAATCAGAGCTTCCCCTTGTCGTCGACTTTTGGGCCAGCTGGTGTGGGCCCTGTAAAAGTTTTGCGCCCATATTTTCTGCAGCAGCTAAGACATGGGAGCCTCAATTTCGCTTCGGTAAAATCAATACTGAAGAACAGCAAGCCCTCGCGGCTCAATTTAACATTCGATCTATTCCAACCTTAATGATTTTTAAACAAGGCCACATACTCGCCCAGCAAGCCGGAGCTTTGCCCTCCTCAGCGTTAAACCAATGGTTAAATGCCTATAAATAAGAGGATTGAGCTAAGATACAAACGCTCAGCCGAGCTAATTTGTAAAGGTAACGAAAATTGAAAAAAGCAATGTTCTTACTGGGCGCAGTGCTCTTGCTAGTGGTGACAGGATGGGGTTTACAACAATATCTCACAATTGATACTTGTCTCGACAAGGGAGGGACTTGGAACGATGAAACTCAGCAATGCATTCGCCCATTCGAGCAAGGGATAGCCTTTACTCGCAGTGATCATAATTCTGCCGAGCCGCAGACAGCTTATGTTTATCTTTCAGAGAATTTACAGCAAGCAGAAGTGTTTTTTGCCATGACAGATAAGCCTATTATTTTACAAGCCGTTACTGTCACTGAAGGCGATACCACTCCCGTATTATATAAAAATGATATTGAACAGATTGATATCATCAACGTAAAAGAAATCTTTTATCTACGTTATCAACATCAAGCAATTTATAGCGCAAATACTTTTAGTCGCAACTTAACCTCAAATTAAGTGCAAAACATAAGCATAGAGTAAGCTTCGAAACACTAAGCCCAAAAACTCGGTACAACGACTCTGCTAAAAACAAAATGCGTATCCGCCCTATGCTCTTCATAAGGCGAATACTATTCTAGCGGCAACGTTGAAACACAAAGTTGCCATGAACTATATCAGTGTTAAATATCCCAGAAGGTATGAGCGATAATACCCAAGACTATCATACTGATAAAGTTGATGATCATACCCACTCGCACCATTTCCGATTGCTTGATATGGCCAGAACCATAAACGATAGCATTGGGCGGTGTCGCCACCGGCAGCATAAAGGCGCAAGAAGCTGCAATACCAATCAGCACAGATAACATTACAGGCGATATGCCTAATGCCTCAGCAATCGCAGCAAATACAGGCACTAATAGTGCAGCGCTGGCGGTGTTACTGGCAAATTCAGTCAACATCACCACAAAAGCAATCACAGCAAAGACGAACAACGACATGTGAGTGCTACCGAAAATATCTGTCATCCAGTGAGCTAAAAATACGCTGGTGCCAGTCGTTTTTAGTACTGCGCTCAGTGTTAAACCGCCACCAAACAATATGAGTACGCCCCAATCTGTGGTCGATTCAATTTTCTTCCAGCCGACCAAACCTAAGCCCGAGAGTAAAACGACGGCACCTAAGGCGACTATGGTATCAAACTGAGTGATGCCACCTAATGCCTTGGCTAACGGCACACTGAAAATCCAGCAACATACGGTAGTCAGGAAGATAAGCAGAGTAAATTTCCCCTGAAATGTCAGCTTCTGAGCTTCAACATTCACATCAAATTTGGCAGAAAGATCAGGCTTAAAATACCAATATAAGGCAATTAACATCATAGGTAGCATGAGGATAACGGTTGGAATACCAAACTTCAGCCAATCACTAAAACTTAAGCCCACTTGAGCCGCAGCAATCGCATTCGGTGGGCTACCCACTAAAGTACCAATACCGCCGATGTTGGCTGAATAGGCAATACCGAGCAGAAGGAATACATAGGTGCTGTGGTATTTTTCGCGGTCGAGCTGCTGCAAAATCCCCAGTGCCAATGGCAACATCATCGCCGTGGTCGCGGTATTGCTGATCCACATCGATAGCAGCGCAGTTACTCCAAACAGCATCAAACAGGCGATACTGAGTTTGCCCTTAGAGGCTAGCAGCAGCTTTTGCGCTATGAGGGTATCAATCTTTTGATGGTGCAAGGCCGCAGCCAATACGAAACCACCAAAGAATAAGTAAATGATGGGATTGGCAAAGTTACTCATTGCCTCCTTGGTTTCAAACACCCCAAAGAATACGGCGAGTATAGGAACGAGAATCGCAGTGATACTGATATGAATCGCTTCGGTCAGCCAAAGAATCGCTGCAAAGAACAAAATGGCCAGCCCAGTATTCACCCCTTGTTCGAAAGGTAAACCGTAATAAAGTGCAAATAACAGCACAATATCAGCCACTAGGATCAGCATTTTTTTCTTATCGAGCCCCTCGCTGACGGGAGCTTTATTAGGTGGAGCAGTACTTGAATCTGTTAAAGACATGGTTACAACCTTAATACCATTTTATTTTGACGCAAATTTAGGGCATAGATCACACTTGGCAAAGCGGTTTATTTTGTAATTTTATCACTTGGCAACAACATTTATTACTGAGCTAGCACGCACAAACGGCCGATTAGCGACAATAATCACCAAATTCTGATCGACACCTTTGTTTTAAAATTTCAAACGGACAAAGATCGAACAAAACCTTGCCCACGTTGTAATTTAATTAATGTTTAAAACTGAGATATAGATCACGCCACACTTTCTACCAAGGTGATAATCAACTAATTAATCATACCTTCTGATCATTGGTAGGATTAGATATTATTCCCCCAATTTGGCACAAAATTGAATGTGTAGCGCTAAATCGAATCTAGATATCGTTGAATGTGCACTAAAACTGCGACGCAGTGAACAGCAAGCGACCAACACAAACGTATTGCAACAAGGCAACATAGAAAACCCAATATCTACATGAATAGTAAACACAAATATTATTCACCACCACAGTCAATCTAACTCACTTTACCCTGTCAGCGATCCAGCCTAAAGTCGCGACCGCAACCCCGCCTCCTGTATATTATTTGTCTGTTTTCGGAACCGCCCGTGGAAAAAATTGCCTTAACTCAGTCGGCTCAAAAGCCCAGCCTTTTCGTCCCAGTAGCAGGGTTAAGTTTGTTTGCTTTGGCATCAGGCTACTTAATGAGCTTAATCCCACTGTCGCTCACTTTTTTCGAACTCAGCACCTCACTTGCTCCATTACTGGCCAGTATTTTTTATTTAGGTTTATTACTGGGGGCGCCTTGTATTGCTCCTGTTGTTGCCCGTATCGGCCACAGTAAAGCCTTTATCCTTTTTTTGAATATCCTTCTTTGCAGCGTTGTCGCTATGATATTAATCCCTAAAAGTGGAGTCTGGTTAGCCTCTCGACTTATAGCGGGATTTGCGGTTGCAGGGATTTTTGTGGTGGTTGAATCATGGCTATTAATGGCCGATACCCAAAAGCAACGCGCTAAGCGGCTTGGACTTTATATGACAACGCTTTATGGAGGCACTGCCTTAGGACAATTAGCCATTGATTATTTAGGTACAAAGGGCAATCTACCTTACCTAGTGATCATGGGATTATTAGCCGCGGCAAGTTTACCCGCACTACTGGTAAAACGCGGTCAACCTCAGGTAAGCGAACAACAATCAATGTCATTGTCTGCGCTAAAAAACCTAAGTCAGCCTGCCATTATGGGATGTTTAGTCTCTGGATTATTGCTTGGCCCTATCTATGGTTTACTTCCCATCTATGTGGCACTGGATATGGGGCTTGATCAGCAAACAGGACAATTTATGGCCCTCATCATTGTAGGTGGCATGCTGGTACAACCTTTAGTCAGTTATTTATCTCCTCGAGTTAACAAAAGTGGCTTGATAGTAAGCTTTTGCCTACTGGGTGTCGCAGCATTATTGCTACTCACTCAGCATTCAAATATGACGCTGATTATTGGATTTCTCTTGCTTGGCGCCAGCGCTTTTGCCCTTTACCCGATTGCAATCAGCTTAGCTTGTGACGACTTACCTGATAGCCAAATTGTTTCAGCGACTCAAGTGATGCTGCTGAGCTATTCGGTGGGGTCAGTGATAGGCCCATTAGTTGCCAGCAGTTTTGGCCAAACGGAGTTCGGCTTACTCATTTATTTAGGAATATGCTGTATTCTGAGCAGTATTTACATTTTTGCTCAATTACTTATTAACACTAAGCCAAGTTTTTCCTCGCCTTAACAAGTCACATAAAATGCATTGCACTGCGACTTAATAAGCAGCCACTTAATGAACGACATGCTCATCGAGTGGCTCAAATAAAAAATATCTGCGGTCAAATCAACACAAAGCGAACAGCAAGATGATCCACAAAGGTCATAACGTTAAAAATCAGTACGCTCAGTTTTAACATTCAGACAGGGCAGTTGCTTATCCTCCCTAAGTCGCGATAATGCAGCTTACTTAAACACCTGTGCTGATTGTTTTTCCTGAGATTTCACTATGCGCCTCGATAAATTCCTCTGTAAAAGCACAGATCTTGATCGCAAAGCCGCAAGAGTCACCATTCTTGGCGGCTCAATCACAGTCAATGGCGCTATCGTGACAGACTGCGCAATGCAAGTGCATGAAAATAATACTGTCAGCCTTAATGGAAAACCGCTTACGCCACGCCCATCTCGCTATATCATGTTGCACAAACCTGCTAATACCTTGTGCTCAAATGTGGATGGAGCCTACCCTTCGCTATTTCATCTGCTCGATATAGATCGCGCATTTGACCTGCACATCGTTGGCCGCCTAGATGCTGATACCACAGGCTTAGTGCTACTGACTGACGATGGCCGCTGGTCGTTTAATATTATCTCGCCTCAATATCAGTGCGAAAAAATCTATCGTGTTCAACTGCGAGATCCACTCGACAGCGAAGCGACTGCAGCCATAGCCGCAAAGTTTGCCGCTGGGCTAAATCTACAGGGCGAAACCGCCCTCACTCTGCCAGCAACACTGCAGCAAGTGGATGAAAAAACCGTGCTACTCACGCTCACCGAAGGCAAGTTTCATCAAGTCAAAAGGATGTTTGCCGCCGTGGGCAATAAAGTGGTTGCCCTACACAGGGCGCAAATTGGCGCAGTGGCCTTAGATATCGATGTAGGGAAATGGCGCAACTTAACCTTGGCGGAGATAAGCTCCTTCCCATCCTAATCAATTAACAAGGCTGAAGCCGACAGGCCGCCTACGTTTATCGACGTTAAAAAAGCAAACAAATACTGATAGGTTTGCAAATCAATCCCATAAAAAATCCCAGTGTTAGCAACAACACTGGGATGTTTATGTGTTTGATATTGCTTAGCGGAATATGAATCGACTAAGAACAGCAATCGTTGCGGCGAACCCAGCTTCTTGGGATCTTCTCAAAGACCACTTTTGCCATGAGTAACGCCAGCACTATGCCAGAGGTTGCCACTAACCATTGAGGTAACATTTGGTGCTCTTCACCAATTTGTGGCATCACCACAAAACCAAAGGTATTAACCAGATAATTGACCAACATACCGGCCACTAAGGCCACGCCAATCACACCGCCAAGATAGCCCCACAGCGCACGTTTACCTAGCTCTTTAGCCACTATGCCTAAAGTCGCGATATTGGTTGCCGGACCTGCCATCATAAACACGAGTACAGCACCCGGTGACACTCCCGCCAGTAATAATCCAGCGGCAATCGGTGTCGATGCGGTCGCGCAAATATACATAGGCACAGAAACGAGCACCATCACTAGCATAGCCAGAATGCCATCGCCCCATTTAGCCAAAAAGTCAGCCGGCACATAGGTTTGTACCAGAGCTGCGAAAAATAAGCCCACCAGCAGCCACAACGTAGTATCACGCACTAAATCCGTTGCCGCATATTTAAGGCCAATTCCGATACGACTGAGTACCGATTGCGACTTAAATTCAGTCGCCATATCTTGAGTAGAGGCACAGCAGCTATCGCCTGCAGTGTTAGTACTCACCTGCTCAGCATCCTTAGCACTGCCACCACAGCAAGCGCCTTTTTTCACCACCACTATTTTTTCAGACTCTGTGGTTTGACTGCCACAACATGACCCCACGCTTTCTGCTTTAGCAGCGTTAACCTTGACCACAGAACCCATAGTTTGAGCAGATCCCATGGTTTGACCGCCAACAGCCATAACACTTGAAGGACCCGCCATTAAGCTCGGCGCCGCCATAGGCGTCATTTTGATCTTCGGCTTTGGCTCGGCTGCAGGTGCATCAACATTGTCATTACCACAGCAGGAAGACTTTACGGGCGTTATCGCAGGCGTAGTCGATGAGCAGCAGCTTTTAACCGCTTCGGCTTTTACCATCTCTGGCTGAGCCACTGATTTTGAGGCGCAGCAAGACGCCTCACCCTCTAATGGCTTATCTGATTGAGTTTCTACCTTAACCACTGACTTGCCATCGTCATCATCGCGACCAACGAGTAAGCCCGCCACAATCGCACTGGTAATCGCTGCTATCGGTCTGACGATCGCCATAAAGGGGCCAAGTAACACATAAGAAACCGCGATTGAATCGACGCCCGTTTCTGGCGTCGACACTAAAAAGGAAGTCGTTGCTGCTTTAGAGGCACCAGAACGGCGCAATCCTACCGCCGCAGGAATAACCCCACAAGAACATAAAGGTAAAGGTGCGCCAAGCAGCGCCGCTTTCACTACGGTTTTAAAACCGTGACCACCGAGCTGCTTTTGCATCCACGCCATTGGCACGAATACTTTTAATAGCCCAGCTAAAATCAGGCCCAGTAATAACCAAGGCGCCGAGTCTAAAAACAGATCAATAAAATTCTTCAGTAACATAACTAATTCCCTGACTCTTCATAAATGGCTTTGCCGTGATTATTCTGCGCTTGATGCTGATTTACATTATGAGAGTGATGCTCAACGCGTACCCGCTCAGTGCTGGACTCCAACGCCTCTAAAATAGAACAATGTTCGGCGCTACGTGGCCCACCACAGCAAGCATCAGACAAGCTTTGTAAACTCGCTTGAAAATGATTCAGCTCAGCAATTTTGGCCTGTACTTGAGCCAATTTACAATCAACCATGCCTTTTACATCGGCACAGACTCGGTTAGATTTATCGAGTTCAATTGACAGCAATTCACTGATTTCATTGAGGGTAAAACCCACAGCTTTCGCCCGTAAAATAAAGCGTAATCGCGCAGCATCGGCCTCGGTATATACTCGATAGCCAGACTCAGTACGGCTCGACGGCGCGAGTAGGCCGTGCTTCTCGTAGAATCTTAACGTGTCGGCTTTCACCTCACATAAATCCGCCAATTCACCAATACGATACATGTCTTCATCCTTTGCGAAATAGCCCACAACTCAGGGATCATTTCCAGCATACAACTCAATAATGCAAGTATAAACCTTGGAGCCTACTCCAAGGTCAAGAGGTAATTTTAACTTTACTGAAAGCCAACACGGCAATGCCGCTTTGTTCTGATATGAATATTGTGAAATCACGCAGAAAAAACACCCGTAAATCGAGTTTTACGCTAGAATACGCGCGCTGTGACGAAGGGATAAAAAGTTAGCTAATAAAGTAAAAATAGGACCAAGGGACTTTTGGAAAGCAGTACAACGTTAAGGCTGTTCTGTTTTCCGAAAGATCCTTGAAACTAAAATAACTGGACCCTGTACCCAAATGACTGCTGCAAATAATGCCAGACCCATTCGTCGCGCGCTGTTAAGCGTTTCAGATAAAACCGGAATTCTCGAGTTCGCCAAAGCACTTCACGCCCAAGGTGTGGAACTGTTATCAACTGGCGGCACCGCTCGCCTGTTAGCGGATAACGGCGTGCCTGTTATCGAAGTATCTGATTACACAGGACACCCTGAGATCATGGACGGTCGCGTTAAGACGCTGCACCCTAAAGTGCACGGCGGCATTTTGGCGCGCCGCGGTCTTGATGAAAGCGTGATGGCCGATAACAATATCAATGCCATCGATCTAGTTGCGGTTAACCTTTATCCCTTCGCTGAAACTGTGGCTAAAGCCGGTTGTACCTTAGAAGACGCTATCGAAAATATCGATATTGGCGGCCCAACTATGGTGCGCGCGGCGGCAAAAAACCACAAAGACGTTACCATAGTCGTTAATGCGGCCGATTACGATCGCGTACTTGCAGAAATGACGGCTAACAATGGCAGCACGATCCATGCGACACGTTTCGACTTAGCGATTGCGGCCTTTGAGCACACTGCGGGTTACGATGGCATGATCGCCAACTACTTCGGTACTATGGTTCCTGCACACAGCACGGACGAATGCTTTGCTGATTCTAAGTTCCCACGCACTTTCAACACCCAATTAGTGAAGAAACAAGACTTACGCTATGGCGAAAACAGCCATCAAGCGGCGGCTTTCTATGTTGACACTAAAATTGATGAAGCTTCTGTGGCTACCGCGATTCAGTTGCAAGGCAAAGCCTTGTCTTACAACAACATTGCCGATACAGACGCCGCTCTTGAGTGCGTAAAAGAATTCAACGAGCCAGCCTGTGTTATCGTTAAGCACGCTAACCCCTGTGGTGTGGCCTTAGGTAAAGACTTGCTCGATGCCTATAACCGCGCTTATCAAACTGACCCAACCTCAGCCTTCGGTGGCATTATCGCCTTCAACGGCGAATTAGATGCTGCGACGGCGAGTGCGATCGTTGAGCGTCAATTCGTTGAAGTGATTATCGCCCCAAGCGTTAGCCAAGCGGCGCGCGATGTGGTTGCCAAGAAGACCAACGTGCGTTTATTGGAATGTGGTCAGTGGAACACTAAGACCCAAACCTTAGACTACAAACGTGTTAACGGTGGCTTACTGGTGCAAGATCGCGACCAAGGTATGGTCGGTTTAGAAGACATCAAAGTGGTTTCTAAACGTCAACCTACTGCAAGCGAGCTGAAAGACTTAATGTTCTGCTGGAAAGTGGCGAAATTCGTTAAATCTAACGCCATCGTTTATGCCAAAGACGGCATGACTATCGGTGTCGGCGCAGGCCAAATGAGCCGCGTTTACAGCGCTAAAATTGCTGGCATCAAGGCCGCCGATGAAGGGCTAGAAGTGGTGAACTCTGTAATGGCATCCGATGCGTTTTTCCCCTTCCGTGACGGTATCGATGCCGCAGCGGCTGCGGGTATTAGCTGTATCATCCAACCGGGCGGCTCAATGCGCGATGCTGAAATCATCGCTGCTGCGGACGAACACGGCATGGCAATGGTGATGACAGGCATGCGTCACTTCCGTCATTGATAACAACTTAAATCAAACTTGGCCCTAGCGATTAGGGCCTTTTCCTTTGCGATGTGTGGGAGTTTTAACCATGAAAGTGTTAATCATTGGTGGCGGCGGCCGCGAACATGCCCTAGCTTGGAAAGCCGCTCAATCGGCTCAAGTTGATACCGTTTATGTAGCACCCGGCAATGCGGGCACAGCCCTAGAACCTAATGTTGAAAATCTGGCGATCAGCGCCACCGACATCCCTGCTCTGCTCGATTTTGCGAAAACCAATAAGATTGAACTGACCATAGTCGGCCCTGAAGCGCCGCTCGTGATCGGTGTCGTTGATGCTTTCAATGCCGCAGGTTTAGCGATTTTTGGCCCAACTAAGGCCGCAGCCCAACTCGAAGGTTCAAAAGCCTTCACTAAGGATTTTTTAGCCCGCCACAATATTCCAACGGCGGGTTACAAAAACTGTACCGAGATCAGCGATGCCAAAGCCTACGTAGGTGAACTAACGGCGACCACAGGCTATCCAGTGGTGATCAAGGCCGATGGTTTAGCCGCAGGCAAAGGCGTGATCATCGCCCAAAACCAAGCTGAAGCCGATGCCGCAATTGATGACATGCTCGCCGGTAACAAGTTTGGCGAAGCGGGTTCGCGCGTAGTGATTGAAGAGTTTCTCAAGGGCGAAGAAGCCAGCTTTATCGTGATGGTAGATGGTAAAAACATTCTACCAATGGCGACCAGCCAAGATCATAAAGCCCGTGATAACGGCGATTACGGCCCAAATACTGGCGGCATGGGCGCTTACTCGCCAGCACCTGTGGTGACTCAAGCGGTACACGATTGGACTGTGGCAAACGTGATTCGCCCAACGGTTGATGGTATGGCGGCAGAAGGCAATGTCTACACAGGCTTTTTGTATGCGGGTTTGATGATATCGCCCGATGGCAGCGCCAAAGTGCTCGAGTACAACTGCCGCTTCGGCGATCCAGAAACTCAGCCGATTATGATGCGTTTAAAGTCAGACTTAGTGGAACTCTGTTTAGCCGCCACCCGTGGCGAACTCGATAAAGTGACAGCTGAATACGACGAGCGCGCAGCCGTGGGCGTGGTATTAGCCGCTGGCGGTTACCCGGATGAGTATCGTAAATTTGATGTGATCGAGGGTCTCAGCCTTGGCGATAACAATGGCAAAGTGTTCCATGCGGGCACTGAGATGAAAAACGGCCACGTCGTTACCAACGGCGGTCGCGTATTGTGTGCGACGGCACTGGGTAACACAGTCACCGAAGCGCAAAAAGCCGCCTATAAATTGGTTGATGAAATTCACTGGGATGATGTGTATTTCCGTACCGATATTGGTTATCGCGCAATCGCACGTGAACAGCAAGATTAATTAATATCTCTATTAAAAAACCGGCAAGAAGCCGGTTTTTTTGTGCCTGTTTTTTGACAAGCGTCAAATATAACATCATGATTTTCAATAAAATTATATAATTAATTCTATTGAAAACAGGAGCAACAAGATACAATGTCAACCAAATGTTAAATACACAAGGTTCAAGGACTCCCATGAGGATTAGACTACTTTATGCCTACATTGCCATACTGCTTAGCGGATGCGGTGGCGGCTCAGAAGATACTGGCACGACAACACCCACTCAGCCGCCAGTCCAACCTCCCGCGCTGGTGCAATACACCGCCAGCAGCCTATCGGTAATAGGTGGCGCACTGAGTCCAAGCAGCCAAAAAGTGGAGTCTGGCAAAAGCGCTATTTTTAGCATTACAGCCGATACCGGCTTTACACTTGAGGGCATTACTGGCTGTGGTGGCACACTCAATGTGCTGACTTACACCACTGCGGCCATGACGGCCGATTGCACTATCACGCCGACATTTATCAGTAATGCCGAAAATGCCATTAAGCACCAAGACCACAGGCTTGCCAATGCGAGTGAGTTAATTGATTTCAGCATCGCCGAACTCGCTAATATCGACATCAAACGTAAAGCCCAGATAAATCAGCTATATCAAGGTGTCGGTAGCAGCATCTCTTGGCATCCAACCCATGACTCAATTACCTTTTCGAGCTTTATGCCGGAGAACACTTTTACAGTCTTGCCATCAAATGTCGATGGCAGTGGGGAAAGCGCCGTTCGTGGGTTAGTGATGGCGGGCGAGCAACAGGGGCAAAGATATGCGGCCATGGGAGGAAATCTATTTTCTGTCAACACTTCGGCGCAAACTGATACTTTATTGAAAAATCTTTTAGGCTGGCTGACCAAAGGTGCCGATAAAAAAGACGGCCTCAGCATAGTGACCGCCCAAATGCCGAGCAAGGTTGACAGTTGGTACTTTCCCCATAATGAAGGGATCCGCACTTGGCTTACAAACAACTACCCCGCAGCCCATAGCATTAATACAGCAAATACCTGTGACTACAGCGAGTTAAGCAACTGTATCAACACACTGAAACCGGATCTGATTATCATTAGTGACTTAGACCGTCAGTCACTCGGTTTTGCAGGCATAAAAGCCGCGATCGCCAAGGCCAAAGCGGCAGGAATTCCCTTGTTGCTCTCTAACTACTGGCGTAATGAAAGCCCAATACTGTCGCCACTTTACCTTGAGATGGGGCTTTCTACCTCTGGCAATTACTGGTCAAAACTCAATACCAATAACCTCAGTGTGACCGACATTTTGGTCGAAGACACCGCCCTGGCCAAAGTGAATAATTTGCTCGGTAAGCTTAACGAAGGCCGCTTCGACACCTCAGTACTCAACGACTGTGGCGGTAATTACTTGAGCTGTAATGCTGCCGCCTTTGTTGACTCATTCAAGGCGGGTGCCGATTGGTATCGAGCCAATGCTGAAACCTTAGATACCCATGCTATCGATGTGTTTACCAAAACAGACTTCCCCTTGATGAAGGCCGGACTGCTGCTCGCCGATAAGTATCGCAGCGAGATTGACTACCCCATAGCCTACAGCGAATACGCCCAGTGGCAGCAGGCCCTGTTTGCCGATTGGACCGTCAGCTATGCCCGTAGCCATAACTTAGCCCAGCCAGATTTAGGTGAATATGTTACCGACAGAGCTAACCTCAGCAAGGGCAGCAATGCACACTACGCTTATCCTGCGACTGTCACTGAACGTAAAACCATTAGCGTGCCCTATGCAGGCCAATGGACGACCACAGGCTGGTATGCGCTGCCAGGACAAACCATTAAACTGACTCGTCTCGATAGCAGCGCTGCAAATGTGGAGATCAAACTCAACTACCACAGACGCAATACTAACCGTGCCTATGAGCAGAAAATCTACCGCGGTCCATTGGAGTTGGCGCAGCAACGCCTGCGCTTAGCTCAAGGACAAAGTCTTGAATTTTCTTCCCCCTACGGCGGGCCGATTTATCTGTATATCGATACTTCGAGTGCTGATGGCGGCGCGTTAAGTGTCGAAGTCAGCGCTGAGCATGTGGCTAAACATCCGACCATTATGGATTTTTCAAACCCTGCAGAAATAGCAGCCTTTAACGATCGCATCCAAAATACCGAATTACCCCATGTGGACTTACGTACCGATGGTGCCGAGCAGCATCTGCGTCGCGACCGCTTTTTAAACACCATCGGCGGGGATGTACCCGATGTAAACGCGCTACTCAAAAGTATTGTCGATGACCATATCAACAGTGTTTACACCCTTGCGGGACTTAAGATCCAAGGCAAGAGCTTAAGTGAATCCTTACCCGCCGATGTGCTAGCGGCCTGCAAAGGACTGTTTAGCGACGACTGTATCGATAATAGTCTGCATACCCGCACTATCATTCAACACGCGAATTATGACCAAAATGCCCAATGCGGTGGAGGTTGTAGCGGTAACCCTTGGGATGCAGCATGGAATATCGACCCAACGGGTTGGGGTGATAACCATGAGTTAGGCCACAATCTACAAACTAACCGTCTCAATGTGCAATATGCTGCGGCAAGTGATCATGATAACTGGGCAGGTTATGGCAGCCGCGCAGGGGAAAACTCCAACAATATCTTCCCCTATGTGGTGAAGTGGAAAACCCATTATCTGCGCGACGGCAATACAGGCACAGTGACCGATGGTCACATGAACCACAAGGATCTCTTTTATGTGTTTATGTCCGATGCCGCAGGTACAACAGACACCCGTGGTAAACGCGTAGTGTTTGGCGCCAATTGTAAGGTGCTCGATGCTGGTGAAGACAGATACACTGCGCCTTGGGCCAGCAATGCTTATGCTGTCCATAACGGTTATCGCATGGCGTTTTACATCCAAATGGCGCTTAAGGCTCACGGCATGACGCTCAGTGACGGCACCACTCTGAACAATGGCTTTAATCTCTTTACCTTGCTGTATCAACACAGTCGTATTTTCGGTAAATATGCGAATAACGCCAGTGATTGGGAAGCGAATCGTAGCAAACTGGGCTTTAGCCAATTTTCGTTTGAAGGCAATAGTATCTACGGTGGCAAAACGGTGAAAGATATTCCGGGCAACGACTTTATGCTGGTGTCTTTGAGTCAGCTCACAGGCAAAGATTGGCGCAGCCATTTCGATATGTTAGGCCTGCACTACTCAAGCCTTGCGACCGCGCAAACAGCCGCCAATGCCACATCAGGGGCTATCCCCATGGGCATGTATGAGTTAGAAACCGACTTGCCACCCGCCAATATGAGCCAAGGTTTAACCTTTGTTCCCCTGTCACTCACTGATGGCACTACACAGTGGAAAGGCGTGGGTTCGCCAACCCAGTGCACCAAACCATAAGTGTGCTAAACCTTAATCTCGCTAAGATACTAACGCTATTCATAAACCTCGCTCTGGCGGGGTTTATGTTTACCTGAAAATGTGATGTAAAGCACACACCTAGGTTAAGATGACGTGCACCATTTAGCTTCTTATATTTTTAACAATCATGAAATTAATGGGGTAAATATATGGGTTATTCGATAAAAGATCTTATTTATCAAGGTGAAAAATCAGGCGTACATAACTGGCAAACCCTAGAAGGAGCCAGCTTTTACTGGCATCCAGATTGGTTTCATATTGCAGAGGATATGACGGGCCATAACGCGACTGTGACTATCGATATCGATGGGGACAAAGCGACCCAAAGTGAGGCAGAACAATCAATCATTAAGCACCTCAATAAGAGTGGCAAATAGCTTGTAGTGGCAAAGACTTTAGTGCCCGGAGGCGATCGCCCTGCGGGCAATTTTGTCGATTAAGCCTGGTGCGATCAGCTTAAGCCAACGCCCCAAACGACCGCGAAGTGAAGTAATCAGTTGACGGCCTCGAGTTGCAATCACTGGCAACATCATATTAGCGCATTGCTCAGCCGTCAGTATCTTAGCTTCCTGCATCGGAGATTTGCCTAAAGGATTACCTGCACCATCGAGGGCACGTTTGTGAATTTGTGACACTACAAAATCGGGGCAAATAACAGTTACGGCCACATTATCATCCACTAATTCAATCCGCAAAGAATCGAAAAAACCAATCACAGCATGTTTAGAAGCGGCATAACCGCTGCGAGTAGGAACGCCAGTTAATCCAGCGACTGACGCCACAACCACCACTTGACCTTTACTGGCTTTCAAGTGCGGTAACGCGGCATGGGTTAAATACGCAGGACCAAGATAATTCACCCGCATTATGTCTTCAAGCACCGAGAGCTGAGTCAGTTCATCAAAACGTGACCACATAGTCATGCCAGCATTGTTAATCAAAATATCGAGATGGCCATAATGCGCAACTCCAGCTTCAACTAAGGCTTCACACTGTTCTGGGCTGGAGACATCGGCGGCAAATACAAAAGGAGGCGGACCATAATTAGCGATTTCTAAAGCGAGTGAGGCGAGACGTGTTTCATTACGCGCACTGAGCACCAGTTGGCAGCCCATTCGCGCCATTGCCACTGCGAGCGCCCGACCAATACCTTCTGAGGCACCCGTGATGATCACGACCTTGCCAGTGAGTCCATCCATAGTCATTCCTTTGTTATCGCTATGTTAATTACGCCTTTTGCTAAATTGGCATAATCACGCTAAAAGCGCAATCCTTCAGGCGCGTTGTGCAAGCCTCATCTCATATTGCTCACGATAATTAGCTAAGGGTTGCGGGCGCCCTATCGCATAACCTTGCGCATAATTAATGCCTATGCTCAACAACCTGTCAATAATATCCTGATTCTCAACAAATTCAGCAACAGTCTCGATTCCCATAACCCGACAAACATCCTGAATCGATTTAACGATGGCGTAGTCTTTAGCATTCACGGCGAGATTCTTAATAAAACAGCCGTCGATTTTGACATAATCCACGGGCAGCTCACGCAGATAGCCATAAGAGGCAAAACCACTGCCAAAATCATCCAGTGCAAATGAGAAACCAAGTTTACGTAACTGCTTCAACATTTCCATACCACGATTGCGATTTTGGATCGCGGTGGTTTCAGTAATTTCAAAACAAATACATTGGCTTGGAATATCAAAAATGTGTTGCTGCTGGGCGATATATTCCACCATACCTTCGGCACCTAAACTATTGCCCGAAAGGTTGATCGAAATACAATGATCAGGCCAAAGCACGGGGTTCAAAGACAACCATAAAAAAGCTTTGCGGATGACTTCTTTATCGATATCTGGCATCAACTTAAAACGTTCAGCGGCGGCTATAAACTGCGCTGGCGCCAAAATGCGGCCACAGGGCTCTTGAATTCGTAACAGGATTTCCATTCGTTGTCGCTGCGGACCACTGCCTAGTCCGCGGATCGGTTGGTAATACAGGATTAGTTCGTTTTCTTCAATCGCTTGCGCAATACGTACCGCCCATTTAGGCGCATTTCTTTGGTAGGTGAGCTCTTTATCTTTATCATCGTAAAAATGAATTTGATTAGCCCCCTTAGCTTTAGCGGCAATGCAGGCGATATCAGCGTCTTTTAATAACTCTTGTGCATCAATATAGGGGGCTCGGCCAAAGGCAACACCTATGCTGAGGCCAACTTTATAATTACAGTTTTTATCGTTCAACACTTGCATGGAGACTTGCGCGATCATTTGCTTCAGTAATTGCGCCACAGATAAGGCACTACGATTACAAATCACTAAACCAAACTCATCGCCACCAAGGCGCGCCAATAGCTCCTGTGGCCCAAGACAAGCCTGCATTGCCTTAGCCACCATAGCAAGCATACGATCGCCTGCAGTATGGCCACAGCTGTCGTTAATCAACTTGAATTGCTCCAAATCGAGATAACAAACGGCGATGGTTTTAGCTGAGGCGGCAAATTGGGGTAACTGCTCATCAAATGCCTGACGGTTTAGCAGCCCTGTAATGCTATCGAAATTTGCCCTTTTTTGTAGCTGGTGTTTAAGCAACTCTTCTTGAGTGATATCCCGCAATACCACGACAGTACCAACAATTTCTTTATCGTGATTGCGCAGATTGCTGATACTGCGCTCCATAATCCGAGGCGAAGCAGTTAATAGCTTGATTTTCTCGACCTGCGGTGCCGATTCTTCGAGACGAATGCAGGTAAAAACCGCCTGATTCAACTGCTCCCCAGCCTTTAACAGACTCGCAAGGCTCTGACCTATGGCATAGCAACTAGCAACATCGAGAAGCAACTCGGCCCGCGGATTCATATAAATCACGTTGGCATCGACATCGGTCAAAATCACCGCTTCAGCAATGGATTCTAAGGTGATTTTCGCGCGTTCTTTTTGCTGATAAATTCTGGCCAGCAAGCTATTAACACGGCTGGCGAGCACTTCTAATTCCTCATTACCCTCGCTTGTAACGGGTTGATATACACTGGACATAGGATCGACCAGCGCCAATTGATGCATCAGATTTTTAAAGGGTTTGAGTAAGCCCGAACGCAGCCAAATATAACCAAGGCCAACAATAAACACACCAAAGAGAATAAATCCGAGCGATACCCAATCGAGTTGAAATTTAACCTCTCTAAAGGGACCATCGGAAAACAGTACTTGCAGGTAGACAGGCTTATCTTTTAACAGGCTTGGAATGGTTATCGCGTCACTGTGTGCACCATCAACTGTTGGCGTAACGTCGCGAGAATGGCTCATGCTCACCTTAGTCACCAATAAGGCCTGAGCATATTCCAGTAAGTCTTTATCAGTCAGTTGGCGTACCAGCAGCACAGATTCATTGGGCGCAGAAGCCACGGAAGTAACGACATAAGCGTACTTACCCATCAAATAAGCGCCAGCAACACTGGGCTTATCGGCACTGACAATAGCACTGGCGATTTCTCGTAACTTATCATTCTCAAAGGGACGTTCATTGGGGAAAAAAGGGTGCAATTCACCCTGCCGTAGAATATACCAACTCAGATTGGCTGACATTGAGCTATCGCGCCACGAGGATTCAAGCTTTTTAAGTTGATATTCATCTAATTGAGACAAAGGTAAGGCATAAATATTAGTGAGAAAGGTTAAGCGATCGACATCAATTTGAAACTGCTGCTGGATATTGGCAAGCTCACGGTTAGCACTATCTTGACGTAATAGCTCGACGCGATGGTCGTACCAATAACCAAGACAATAGGAGACAATTACCACCGCAGGGAGACAAAAGCCCGCAATAAATACCATTATTTTCTTGCCAATGTGCATCTCTTACCACGGCTTGTTATGACTAAATTGATTGACGGCCTTGCATAATCCTTCACTGCGCCATGCAACATATCTTATTTGCGAATAGTATTAAACATCACTTCGCTTTAGTCGTTGCTAAAGTAGACATTTTCATGCAATTAAATCAATTTTATACCTTTGATTTAAATTAAAATTTATAAATTAAACGATTATAAGTTTTACTTTTTTATCAAGATAATTCACACATAATCAGTATGTGAATATAGGGAATTCAAGTCGTTGTTTAAAAGTAAGACTCATTAAGCTCGCAGACGATAGAAACCACCGCATACGCTAATCCATAAAGATACCTTCGCCAGAAGCTCCAACGCTATCAAATTCAAATGTCGGATATAAAACAGGCCCGCAAGCGGGCCTGTTTCGCAAACCAAAAATTATTTATGGTATTGCTTTGATTGCGCATGAACCGCCTTGATAAAGGCGCCAGCATGTTCTGGATCGACATGCTGATGAATACCATGGCCTAGGTTAAATACATGGCCAGTACCTTCACCATAACCCGCTAAAATATGGCCAACTTCCTCTTCGATACGTGGAATTGGCGCATACAACATGGATGGGTCCATGTTGCCTTGCAATGCAACTTTATGACCGACACGACGACGGGCATCGGCAATGTCTACCGTCCAATCCAAACCTAGTGCATCACAGCCAGTTTCTGCCATCGCTTCTAGCCACAAACCACCGCCTTTAGTAAACAGCGTCACTGGCACTTTACGGCCATCGGCAAAGCGTGTCAGACCATCAATAATCTTCTGCATATAACGCAAAGAAAACTCACGGTAAGCAGAGTGCGATAACGCACCGCCCCATGAGTCAAATATCATCAAAGATTGCGCACCGTTAGCAACTTGAGCATTCAGGTATAAGATCACTGAATCGGCTAATTTATCTAACAGCATGTGTAATGCCATTGGCTCAGCGTAAGCCATCTTCTTAATTTTTTCGAAGGTTTTGCTCGAACCACCTTCAACCATGTAAGTCGCTAAGGTCCAAGGTGAACCAGAAAAGCCAATTAACGGCACTGCACCATTCAGTTCACGGCGAATAGTGCTAACGGCTTTCATCACATAACCCAGCTCATCTTCTGGATCTGGAATTGAGAGCTTTTTGATCGCATCGATAGTGTCTGTTGGGCGTTCGAAACGTGGGCCTTCACCCGCCTCAAAATACAAACCTAAACCCATAGCATCGGGCACTGTTAGGATATCGGAAAACAAAATCGCCGCATCGAGATCATAACGACGTAAAGGTTGCAGCGTGACTTCACAGGCAAGCTCATGATTTTTACACAAAGACATGAAGTCACCCGCTTGAGCGCGAGTGGCTTTATATTCAGGAAGATAACGGCCAGCTTGACGCATCATCCACACAGGGGTCACATCGACAGGCTCTTTTAGTAGGGCGCGTAAATAACGATCATTCTTTAATTCTGCCATTGGGCTTGGTTCCTAGTCTTATTGAGATCCGCTGGGTCGGTAGTTTAGCATTTACGCGAATAATGTAACCTTTATGTGCAAATTTATGTGAGCTATTCCCCATCATTGGCGTCGATTTGACCGCATAAACCGGAAAATGTTATCCAGCTAACATACTGCTCATTTATTCGTAACGAAGTCACACTCAGACAGAAAAAAGTTGCGCCGGTTCCCCGCCTTTGGTATAAAAAGTCTGCGCTAGCAAGAACAATCAAGAAGCTCGTCGCATCGAGCCTGCTATAAACTTTACTCGCCCAACGATAGGTTTCTATCGTTGGGCTTTTTATTTGCATTTTTCGATACGAAACAGCTGGTTTGTCCATTTCGTCATTCTCGCAAATTCGCATGAAAAGAGTTGATCGATTAGCAACTTGTCCCTACATTAGAGTTATGTGCTGGCACTTAAATGGAATGCATCATGCTGAGAGAACTCGAAAAAGCAGAACAGAAGTGGGGCGGTTCAAATAAGCTTATTGATCAATGGCTAAAAAACCGTCGAAAACTGTTAGTGCATTACTGCCAAATTGCTGGGCTTCCTCCTTACAGTAAATCAGAAAAATCACTTCCCTCGTTCGAACATGTTAAATCTTTCTGTGACTTATTAGTTGACTATGTCTCCGAAGGACATTTCGAGGTCTATGATAAAGTCGTTAATGCCTGCAGTGAATATGGCGAATCAAGCAAAACGCTCGCACAACAAGTATTGCCCAAGATAACGCCAACCACGAATGCAGCATTAGATTTCAACGATAAATATGCGGAAACACAAGACGATTTCGTATTGTATCAACTCGATAAAGACCTATCTGAGCTCGCCCATAACATGGAAACACGCTTCGAACTCGAAGATGAACTACTTGAAGTTCTCCATCGCAAACATTCTGAGCACAACCAGTAGCCCTCCTTCATAAGCGCACCTTGCTGCATCTGTGCGCTTATCTATCCTTTCCCTCAATCGTTTTGAAAATGAAGTAGCATGGCTTTGGACTACTACAGGAACACGTCCTAGCCCCATTAGACAGCAACCGTTTGAATCAAATTGAATCCGATAGAGCAGACTTAGCCATGGCCGAGACAGCACACATTGGCAAATCGTTGTTTCAATAGGTATGGCGATATTGTTATGTAATGCTCGATAGCCTGAATGCATTAAGGAGCTACAGAGGATGACTCAGTTATGCTTTCGGGAATGGATAAATTTTGCTAATTAATAGAATTGGTTTAGCTTTAAAACAAAAATTTCATATTCTGATAAGGATTTCATCTACATGATAGCCGAGTATGAGGATAACCACATGCTTCGAGCCCGAAGCATTAGCGTCACTGACACGAAATATCCACAACGCCATAACGAAAAAAGCCTCATCTTTCGATGAGGCTTATCTCTTAATGTTGGCGGAGCGGACGGGACTCGAACCCGCGACCCCCGGCGTGACAGGCCGGTATTCTAACCAACTGAACTACCGCTCCTTTAGCTTAACGTCTACACGTTAACCTAAATTAGGCGCTTGGCGATGACCTACTCTCACATGGGGAGACCCCACACTACCATCGGCGCGTTTGCGTTTCACTTCTGAGTTCGGGATGGGATCAGGTGGTTCCACAAGGC